>JABURU010000169.1 GCA_014762485.1 Gammaproteobacteria bacterium
TTGTGGATCAATGCAGCATCATGTGAACGGTTACTGTCGAGCCAGAAAATGGCTGGCTGGCCGGTCAGGCGCGCACGCGTAACCGCCAGCTTGACCCAGTCCTGGATAGGC
Source organism: Gammaproteobacteria bacterium (assembly GCA_014762485.1). Taxonomy (GTDB): domain Bacteria; phylum Pseudomonadota; class Gammaproteobacteria; order Thiohalospirales; family Thiohalospiraceae; genus JABURT01. Next base: position 112 of record JABURU010000169.1, read on the forward strand.
AGATCCTTGGTCTGGCACATACGCCAGATGTCGCCCTTTTCTACCGCTTGCTCAATGACGATGGCACCGGTTGCATCAAGCACTCGCAGGGTACCGCCGGACGGCATCTCAAAGGTCTTGTCATGTGATCCGTATTCTTCGGCCTTTTGTGCCATCAGACCCACATTGCTGACATTACCCATAGTAGCGGGATCAAAGGCACCGTGATCCTTACAGAAATTAATCGTCGCCTGGTAAACACCCGCATAGTTGCGATCCGGGATCATCGCCTTGGTGTCATGCAGCTGACCATCACGCCCCCACATCTTGCCCGATGAGCGGATCGCCGCCGGCATCGAGGCATCAATGATCACATCGCTCGGTACATGCAGGTTGGTAATGCCTTTATCGGAATTCACCATCGCCAGTTCAGGACGAGAGTTATATACCGCTTCGATATCTTTCTCGATGGCCTTACGCTCTGATTCAGGTAACTCGGATATCTTCGCCACCACATCACCAAACCCGTTACGCGGATTGACACCTAATTGATTAAATGTCGCGGCATGCTTTTCAAACAGTTCTTTATAGTAGACCTCTACGGCATGACCAAAGATGATCGGATCGGATACCTTCATCATGGTGGCCTTCATATGCAGGGATAACAGTATGTTTTTATCCTTCGCATCCTGCATACAGGCTTCAAAATAGTCACGTAGTTTGGCCACGCTCATCAACGAGGCATCAATCACCTCTGCTTGCTGAACCTTGATACCCTCTCTTAACAGCTCGATACTACCGTCGGCGGATTCAAGCTCGACCTTCAGCTCAGCATCGCTATCCATAATGACGGAACGCTCACTACCGTGAAAGTCACCCTCGGACATAGAGGCCACATGAGTCCATGAGTCGCTGGACCATTCACCCATAGAGTGGGGATGCTGTTTGGCGTACTCTTTTACCGCGCCGGCCACGCGACGATCCGAATTACCCTCACGTAGTACCGGGTTTACCGCTGAGCCCAATACCTTGGCATAACGCGCCTTGATGGTTAGCTCATCATCATTGGCGGGGTCTTCTGGATAAGCAGGAATGTCATAACCTTTAGCCTGCAACTCTTCTATAGCCGCTTTTAACTGCGGCACCGAGGCACTGATGTTCGGCGTTTTGATGATGTTGGCTGTCGGCGTCTTCGCCAGCTCTCCCAGCTCGGCCAGTGCATCATCTATCTTCTGTTCAGGCTTCAGGTTTTCAGGGAAGTTGGCAAGGATACGACCTGCCAGGGAGATATCACGCGTCTCGACCTCGATATCCGCGGCCTTGGTGAAAGCCTGCACGATAGGCAAAAAGGAGTATGTGGCCAAGGCAGGCGCTTCATCTGTCTCGGTATAAAAAATCTTGGAACTAGACATGTTATGTATCCCTGAAAATATTCACTGGCGGATTATAACCGCAACAATCGGCTATTATATTTCAGATTGCGAGCAGGTTCACGCTCAGTACGGAATACAAATTGTCAATAAAGCGTGAATATTCCATCTCGCCATTTTCTTGCGTGAAAGTTATGTGTAGAGTGATAAAGACGGTTGGATGCAAAAGAATATTAGGCAACAAAGATTGCTCAATAAAAGAGTTATGAAGCACGCGGTTTTTCACAATACGCAGTTATTTCGGCTGCTGCTATTTATGCTATGCCTTTTTAGCACGAATCTCTACGCCCAAGCCAGAGAACTCTCGGGCCACTGGTACCACTCCGCCTCTACCCCCTCACCTGCAGGGCCGGCCATACCACCTTTATCTGAATTACACAAAAGCGATAGCATTTCTCTAACCGGGGGAGAATACTGGTTTATTGGCGAGATCAATATTACCCATGCTGGTCGTTACGTCATTGATTTTAAAAATACGACCACCATCGGTTTATTTCATCACTATATCTATAACCCACAGCAAGCACTGATCAGCGAGCTGACCGGCGGCATTCAAAGTGAAATTGATAATCCCTTTTTCTTACGTCACGGTAGAGAGATAGAGCTACAAGCCGGTAATTACCGAATTGTAAGCAAGATGTCGTCGCCGTTTTACCTGGCGCAGCCAGCTTTATTTATTGCTGAAATAGACCAGTATCGTAGCGATATTAAAGGCGGTAATGCACTGGTTCTGGCCAGCCTGGGCATTTTTCTTGGGCTGGGTTTTTATTACGCCGTTTTATCCTTTTATAGAAAGCGATGGGCTGAATCGATGTACGCGCTTTTTATCCTCGGCAACCTTCTTTATAACGGCAGCTCATTATTAATATTGCCCGACCTGTTCGGCTTTCACTGGTTCTATATGATTAGTGCGCCGATACTGTTTTCTAATGGCGCATACATACTCTTTGTCATGGCCTTGCTTCATATCAAGGCGGACACTCATCCCAGATTGTACAAAACAGGTAACATTATTCTTATTGTACTTTCCACTTTTATACTCCTTGCTTATACCTTCCCCAACTGGTCATTGGAACTTGCTCGCCTGGGAGTCGCCATATTTCTTATCTATGGCCTGATATCTGGCATAGCTCGCGCCCGCGAAAGCAATACCACCGCCAAACTATACTTGGTCGCGCTAACAACCTTTTTTGTCCTCGGTGGTAGCTCAATATCAAAAACAGAATTACCCGGCATCTATACCTACCACATAGAGCATCTTGGTCTGCTTGCCGTGACTATAGAGATAATCCTGCTGGCTTTCGTGTTGTCATATCAATTTAGGCAATTGCAACAGGATAAAGACATTCTTACTCATGATATTGAGTCAGAAAAAAAGCGCCATAGAGAGTTGGCCGAAGCCAAGGCGGAAGCGGATCGCGCCAACCAGGCAAAGTCTGAATTCCTTTCCAATATGAGTCACGAATTGCGTACACCGATGAACTCCATCCTGGGGTATTCGGAGATATTGCTGGAAGAAAAACATCTTCCCCCACAAAGCCAGAAGGATATTCAGAAGATCCATAAGGCTGGAAGACATCTCTTAAATCTGATTAATGATGTTCTGGACATTAGCCAGATCGAGTCAGGAAAACTTCATCTCAAGATGGAGAAGATTAACCTTAACGATATTTTGAGCGAGTGCATCGAAATAGTGACCCCGCTGGGCAAGAAGCTCGACGTTGACCTGGTGTTTGATAAACAGCCTTCCTATACCGTATCGGCAGATTATACCCGTCTCAAGCAAGTCATCTATAACCTGCTTTCCAATGCGATAAAATACAACCGTAAACATGGCAAGGTGTTTATCGATATCAAAAAAAACGAACAAAACACCATACAGGTTAATATCAAGGATACCGGCTACGGCATTCCGCAAGAGAAACTCCCGCAGTTATTTGAACCATTTAACCGGCTGGGTATCAATACCAGTGAAGTGGAAGGCTCAGGTATAGGCTTAACATTGGTACGTTCGTTCGTTGAACAAATGGATGCCCAGCTGGGAATAGAGAGCACCGTAGGTGAAGGCAGCTGTTTTTATATCCAGCTACCCATAGCAGATAGCAATGACAATATAATTAAGCCCATACAATCAGAGTCAGAGAGTATCCCTGATACCCGGCACACGGTTCTATATATTGATGATGACAAAGACAATCTCAGCTTTATCGAACGCATCACTAATAACCAAAGCCACATGACATTGATCACCACGGATAGTGCAGAAGACGGCCTGAAACTGGCGCTCAAACATCTCCCTTCCATTATTATGCTGGATATCAAGATGCCTGAACTTGATGGCAAGAAAGTCTTAGCCATACTAAAAGATCAGCCTGAGTTACTACACTGCAAGTTCTTCGCGATTACTGCTTATGCTGATGAATACAGTATGCAAAAAAGCCTACAAGCAGGATTTTCAGAATATCTAACCAAACCCATCGATATTACCTCATTTATCGCGTTGCTTAATCGGTATTTTTCCCTGGTTGAGGAACAAAATCAGATACTCACTTAATTAAAAACTAAATTGCCCAGTCGGCTATATAGTCCTCA
>JABURU010000137.1 GCA_014762485.1 Gammaproteobacteria bacterium
TTCTGAAAAGGGATGGTATGAATGATTTAAGCCGTGAGCAAAGCCTACAGGCTCTTTGGGCTTCGTCTCAGTTGGATGCCGGTAATGCTGCCTACCTGGAACAAATGTTTGAAGATTATCTTCAGAAACCAGATAGCGTACCGCCTAACTTGCGTACATTTTTTGAGACCTTGCCAAAAAACGACGGGCAGCTTGATGTATCGCATCGAGAGGTTCAGGAAAGCTTTAAGGTTCTGGCCAGGCAATCCCGCTCAGCTACTGTCTCGGTAGTTACCACTTCTGATGAGAATGCCAAGCAGGTAAGAGTCTTACAGTTAATCAATGCCTACCGTTTTCGCGGCCATCAGCTGGCTCATTTTAATCCTTTAGGTCAATACGACGAGTCGGAAATAGAAGAACTAACACTTGATTATTACGATCTGAATGATACGGATCTGGGGGTGGAGTTTAATACTGGCTCATTGGTTGGGCCAGAAAGAGCCACTCTGAGTGAAATCATCAATATTCTGCAAGATACCTATAGCGATCGTATTGGTGCGGAATACATGTATATCTCCAATACGGTTGAAAAGCGCTGGCTACAACAGCGCCTGGAGAGTGGTAGCAGGGTTCCCTATATCACGGATGAACAACGACTGCACTTGCTCAAGCGCCTAACCGCTGCCGAGGGAATGGAGCACTACCTGCACTCCAAGTATGTGGGACAAAAACGTTTTTCTCTGGAAGGCGGGGAAAGTCTAATACCCATGCTGGATGAAATCATTCAGCGGGGTGGCTCACATGGCCTACAGGAAATTATCATCGGTATGGCCCACCGCGGTCGTTTGAATGTACTGGTGAATATTATGGGCAAGCAACCTGCTGATCTGTTTATGGAGTTTGAAGGTAAGCATACTCAGACCGGCAATGGTTCAGGTGATGTGAAATATCACATGGGATTCTCGTCCAACATCCGTACGCCAGGTGAAGATGTGCATGTAGCCCTGGCGTTTAATCCTTCACATCTGGAGATTGTCGGTCCGGTTGTGGAAGGTTCCGTACGAGCAAGGCAGGATCGGCGTAAAGACAATGATGGTGTCCAGGTCTTACCGGTGGTGATCCATGGCGATGCGGCTTTTTCCGGCCAGGGTGTGGTAATGGAAACCTTGAGTATGTCGCAATCTCGTGGCTACTCAACCAAGGGCACGGTTCATATTGTTATCAATAACCAAATTGGTTTTACCTGTAGCTCTAAGCATGATGCCCGATCCTCGGTGTATTGTACCGATGTGGCGAAGATGCTGGATGTACCTATTTTCCATGTCGATGGCGATGACCCTGAGGCTGTCTCGTTTGTAACGCAAATAGCACTGGATTATCGAATGGCCTTTAACAAGGATGTGGTCATCGACCTGGTTTGTTATCGCCGCCACGGTCACAGCGAAGCGGATGAGCCGATGGTTACTCAGCCCATGATGTATACAACCATCAAGTCCAAAGATACAACACGCGCCATTTATGCCAAGCGCTTGATAGAGGATGGTCTGATAACTGAGTCTCAGGCAGATGCTTTAATCGATGAATACCAGGATAAACTTGATGCCGGTGAATGCACCGTTGAGGCATTGATGCCAGAAGGCGAGGCAAACTATCCCTACGCGGTTAACTGGTCGAATTATGTTAACAAGGCATGCGAGATTGAACATGATGTATCGGTCAGCCTGGAGAAAATACGCGCTTTAACCGAGAAGCTGTTGAGCGTCCCTGAAGGGTTTGTCTTACATGGTAGTGTTGCCAAGGTGATGGGTAATCGTCATAAGATGGCCGCAGGCTCTATGCCGATAGACTGGGGCTACGCCGAGACGCTGGCCTACGCTTCGTTATTGACGGAAGGCTATCATGTGCGCTTGTCTGGACAGGACTCGGGACGTGGTACCTTTTTCCACCGTCATGCGGTTGTGCATAATCAGGAGAATGGCGAAAGCTATGTGCCGTTAAGAAATCTAACCGATGATCAGTCCAGCTTTCTGGTGATCGATTCATTGTTATCAGAAGAGGCCGTATTGGCCTTTGAATATGGCTACGCGACGACCGATCCAAAAACATTAACTATCTGGGAAGCCCAGTTTGGTGATTTTGCCAATAATGCCCAGGTGGTAATAGACCAGTTTATCAGTGCGGGTGAACAGAAATGGAGTCGATTATGTGGCCTGGTGATGTTATTACCACATGGTTATGAAGGCCAGGGACCTGAACATACGTCGGCCAGGCTGGAACGTTACCTGCAGTTATGCGCAGAGCATAATATGCAGGTTTGTATACCCACTTTACCGTCTCAAATTTTTCATCTATTGCGCCGACAGATGCACCAAAGTTGCCGCAAACCGTTAATTGTCTTATCACCAAAAAGTTTATTACGTCACCGTCTGGCGGTGAATACACTGGAAGACCTGACCGAAGGGGAATTTCAGCAAGTGATTCCAGAAATAGATGAGATGGATGAAAACTCCATCAGCCGTGTCGTATTGTGTAGCGGAAAGGTTTATTTCGATTTGCTGGAAAAGCGCCGGCAACAGGAGATGGATAATGTGGCCATTATCAGGCTGGAGCAACTCTATCCATTCCCTGCTCGACTACTAGAACAGCAGATTCAGCGCTATCCTAATCTCAGCGAGTTTGTCTGGTGCCAGGAAGAGCCGATGAACCAGGGGGCCTGGTATTCCAGCCAGCACCATATGAAAGCGGTAATCGGTGAGAGGAATAAACTCCAGTATGCTGGAAGGCCCCTGTCGGCGGCCCCCGCAGTAGGCTACGCTTCTGTACACGTACAACAGCAGCATGCATTAGTTAATGACGCACTGGGTATAAACGAATAAGCAAACTAACTACATAGGAACAATAAGGACGCAAACATGACCACAGAAGTGAAAGCACCGGGTTTTCCCGAGTCCGTTTCCGATGGCCTGATTACCGAATGGCATAAAAAGGTAGGTGAGACGGTAAAGCGTAATGAAGTTCTTGTAGATATAGAAACCGACAAGGTGGTATTTGAGGTGCCCGCACCATGTAGTGGTGTACTAACCGAGATACTCACTGATGATGGTAGTACGGTCTTATCTGGTGACGTGCTGGCTAAAATAGATGAAACAGCAACGGCTTCTGACACTACAGAAGAGCCTGCCGCGGAGCAGACGTCTGCTGATAGTGATAGAGGCGAAGTGATTGTCTCTCCATCGGCGCAAAAGTTAATTAATGAAAACAAGCTTGATGTAGCGACTATCACGGGTAGTGGTAAGGATGGTCGTATCTTAAAAGAAGATGTGATGGCCCAGCTTCAGCAAGAGACTCCAGCTACTTCCGTTCCGGCTACTCCAGCCACTGAAGTAGCAGCTACTCCATCTCCACAAGTCACTGGTGAGCGTGTCGAAAAGCGCGTGCCTATGACTCGTTTGCGTGCGCGAGTAGCAGAACGATTACTCGATGCCCAGCATAATGCCGCGATCCTGACGACGTTTAATGAAATTAATATGCAGCCGATTATGGATCTTCGTGCGCGTTACAAAGATCGCATAGAAAAAGAAACCGGTGTACGTCTCGGCTTTATGTCTTTCTTTGTCAAAGCGGCGGTAGAAGCACTGAAGAAATTCCCGGCAGTGAATGCCTCTATAGATGGTAATGATATTGTTTATCATGGTTTCTTTGATGTAGGGGTTGCGATCGGCTCGCCTCGTGGTTTGGTGGTACCCATCTTAAGAGATGTTGATGCGATGACCATGATCACCGTGGAGTCTGCGATAGCCGATTATGCGGCGCAGGCGAAGAAAGGCACGCTGGCCATAGAAGATATTACGGGTGGCACCTTTACCATTACTAATGGTGGTGTGTTTGGTTCGCTATTATCTACCCCAATTCTAAACCCTCCTCAAAGTGCCATTCTTGGTATGCATAAGATCCAGGAGCGTCCGATGGTGGAAAATGGTGAGATTGTCATTCGGCCCATGATGTACCTGGCGCTGTCATACGATCACCGTATGATCGATGGTCGAGCGGCGGTGCAATTCCTGGTTGCCATTAAAGAGTCTCTGGAAGATCCGGCATCCATGCTGTTAGGCATGTAATACGAACAGAATATA
>JABURU010000100.1 GCA_014762485.1 Gammaproteobacteria bacterium
TATAGGTGAGTACCATATTTATCATCTCTTTGTTTTAACATTTGGATAGTACTAGCTAATCGAATTCCATAAACCTCGTATGAGGGGATGATATCGTTAACCAGTTCTCGGCTCATATCTATCAGTGTTTCTATACTTTGTATTCCAAAATCCTGAAAGGTATTTATTGAGTGTCGAATCACATCACCGGTAAAGTGTTGTAGATCCAAATTCAGTACAGATAACGTACGCATTGCCGCGAAAATATTTAGAAAGTGATTTGGATTTTTAACATTCTGTTTGAAAGTCAGGGTTGAAAATGCATCCGCACGTGCTTCATTAATATATTGCTGGTAGTGGTTAACCACTTGGCTTTGAGTTTTCTTGATGGGAGGACCATTAAAGTATGCATCCAGGCAATGGAAAACTTCATGATCTACTGTGAATTTTAGGAATGCATCATTCTCAATTAGAACAGAATCATTATAGCCTGATAGCATAAATTGCGTGGCATAAGAAGGAGTTTGTTTGTAGGGAGTAAGATCCAAAGTTATTACACATAAATACTTGTGCTCAAAGACAGAGTCGTCGCCCACTTTAAAAAGTGTGGCAGAAGGGAGATCTTTATCCAGCATGAGACCTATGCGATACATTTGTAACTCCATTAATGTGTTACGTACGGATGTATTGTGTTCGTAATCCATGTTCATGGCACCGTCACCCAGTAGTTCTGGCAATTGACTTAAGATATTGGCCGCCTTATCACCATAAAGGCGCAAGAAACCCATTTCTGGCACCTGTCTGGCATATTTCGCCAGTTGTCTGTCTATGGGCTCTGCCGCAGAAAGGGCAGACTGATCATGCGCACTCAGTGGCTGTTTCAGAGGGCCTTTGGCGTGAGAGAGCTCCTGGCTCAATAGCGGTGTTGTTAACAGTAATGCGAGGTTTATTAGTGCTATTAACTGGCTACTTTTGACGATCGAGCGGTTAAACATTAGTGACTCCTGTGCGAATGATTTCCTTGTCATGCTTCAACATAGAAGTAGCCACAAAAGAAGTCCCAGCCGAAAGACGATGAAAAGGCGATGATAATAAGACGGGATTTTTATCTATGATAAACAGTATGTTAAGACAGTATTATTTATCCGCAATGGGATATGGTAAGGCTGTAGATATTCCCACTAATGAGATGAGAATAGAAACAGGGGAAGTGTACTGACGAGAGATTATTCCGATAATCCCGCTTTTGATGATCGTTGATAATATTTTGTCTGAATTCCGGTTAGTAATCGGAATGGTTTCTCTAGTACTGTGAATTGGTGGCTGTGGAGGTCAATATCCGTCGTTTTTTGTTCAGCCTCTTCCGGTCGATTAGTCCTTATAAAACTCGCGGCCAATAGCCATTTTTCCTGTGTGCATTTTCATCACATTTTTGCGCTTTGTGAGCATAGCAATGGCCTTGTTATAGTTGCCTGCCATGTAATTGGTTAAAGGTTATATATATTTTCCGCCCAGAGAGTATGAGAATATATTTGTAGTTTTAAAACAGGAGCAGAAAATCGGATTATATAAAATTAGGTGCTTATACCGGTACGCAATCCACACTATCCTGCTTATGACTACTTAGGTAAAAGTAGAGGATAAATTAAAGAGTAGGGCAACAATGCATATTTACTATGTCGTTGCCCGGCTACGTCGTCGTTGCCCCAGTGCCATGATTAACAGCGCGACAGTCAACGGGAGAAACAGCCAGTATTTGGCTGGCCGGTCGGCTGATAATACCAGTGCTTCGATCTGCCAATCCAGATCCAGGCCTGCTTTGGCCGCAGTACTGCCAAACTCGACACTATCGACAAACACCGCACCATTCTCCTCACGTAACACCATACCGGTGTTTTCCAGGGCCTGAGCTCCCTCTCGTACGGTAGGTAGGCGCAAGGTAATGCGTCGCTTCACTTCATCGCCTTCCAGGGTCATGCCGCTGGCGTCAAAAATGATTTGCTCCTCTCCCTGTGATGCGTCCACCATTTCTGAAATTTGGCCCACTGATGCCAATTCTATCGGGGGATAAATGCGATCCCACCAAAACCCCGGACGGAACAGGCTAAAGGCTATCAGGATCAACAGCGCACTTTCCCATTTATGGCTGCGGGTAAACCACCAGCCCTGGGTGGCGGCGGCAAAACAGAGCATCGCCACGGTGGCGCTGCTGACGACTAACAGCAGTTCCCAGAATGAGCCGATATCGATCAACAATAATTGGGTATTGAATATAAACATAAAGGGTAATATTGCGGTGCGAATATCGTAAGCAAAGCCCTGGATACCGGTGCGGATAGGATCGGCTCGGGCGATGGCGGCGGCGGCAAAGGCCGCTAGCCCCACTGGCGGCGTATCGTCGGCGAGGATGCCAAAGTAAAATACGAACAGGTGCACGGCGATCAGTGGGATCACTAGTCCATGTTGGGCACCGAGGGTGACTATTACCGGTGCCATCAGCGTCGATACGACGATGTAATTGGCCGTGGTGGCAGGCCGAGACCCAGTAACAGGCTGATCACAGCGGTGAACAACAACATCAATATCAGGTTGCCGGCGGAGATAAATTCCACAAATTCCGTCATCATCAGGCCGATGCCGGTCAAGGTGACGGTGCCGACGACAATACCGGCGGTTGCGGTGGCTACGCCGATGCCCACCATGTTGCGCGAGCCGCTGGTCAGACCATGGTACAGGTCCTGCACTCCATGCCAGATGGCCTGTCGCCAGCTATGACTTATGTTATTAGTAGAGAAGAATTGTCGCAGCGACCGATGCGTGAGAACAATAAACATCATAAAGCTCATGCCCCAGAAGGCCGCCAGCCCAGGAGAAAGGCGTTCTACCGCCAGACACCACACCAGTACCACCACGGGTAGCAGGAAGTAGGCGCCCGTGCGCAGGGTTGGGATGATCGGCGGCACCTTGTCCATGTGTGCCTCATCCACTTCATCTGCAGGCGTAAGTGGGGCGGCCCAGGCGATCAGTGCCAGGTAAATCACCAGTATCACGCCTGACAATACCCAGTTTGCGGCATCGCCCAGCCAGTCCCGGGTCCAGCCCACGCCGAAATAGACAATGAGGGTTAATAAACACAGGCCGATGAATGTCCCCAGGCTCCCGGCCAGACGCGCCGCCCAGGTAATATTCTTCTCCCGAGGTAGACCTTCCATGCCCGCCTTCAGGGCCTCAAGGTGGACGATGTATAACAGAGCGACATAGGAAATCAGCGCTGGTAACAGGGCATGCTTGATCACCTCCAGGTAGGATATGCCGACGAACTCCACCATCAGAAAGGCCGCCGCACCCATAATAGGAGGGGTTAACTGGCCATTGGTACTAGCGGCCACCTCTACTGCTCCGGCCTTGGTGCCGGGGAAGCCGACGCGCTTCATCAGGGGAATAGTAAAGGTTCCAGTGGTCACCACATTGGCAATGGAAGAGCCGGAGATCACACCACTCATGCCAGAGGCCACTACCGCTGCTTTGGCCGGCCCGCCACGAAAGTGCCCCAGCAGACTAAAGGCGACCTGGATGAACCAGTGACCGGCACCGGCTCGCTCCAGCAGGCTGCCAAAGGTTACGAATAGAAATACAAAGGCCGTCGAGACTCCCAGCGCGATCCCAAATACTCCATCGGCCCCCAGCCATTGATGGCTCATCAGCTTGGACAGGCTGGCTCCTTTATGGGCGATTACCTCTGGCATATACGGGCCGGCGAGGGTAAAGGTCAAAAATACCAGCGCCACGATCATTAACGGCAGGCCGAGTGCGCGGCGTGATGCCTCCAGTAAGAGCAGTAAGCCACACAGAGCGACAACTAGATCCAGAGTGGTCGGCGCACCAGGTCGATCGGCCAGCTGGTTTTGAAAAATAAATAAATAGGCCGCGGCGAAACTGGCCAGCAATGCCGCAAACCAGTCATACCAGGGAATCGCATGTACAGGTGAAGATCTGGTCATGGGAAAGGCGGTGAATGCGAGGAATACGGCGAAGGCCAAATGTATGGCGCGCGCCTCGGTGTCATTAAATACACCAAAACCCAGGGCATAGGAAATGGGCGCTGAGTACCATAACTGAAACAGCGCCC
>JABURU010000261.1 GCA_014762485.1 Gammaproteobacteria bacterium
ATAGAAAGTTCCTCTAAAGCGCCCCACCATTACCGGCTAATGCTGATACTATTAGTTGCTGCGTGAAGGCGGATTACGCTTTGGCTTAGAACCCGAGCGCTTCTTTTTCGTCGCACGGTTTTTCTGTCTATCGCCCTGGGCCGAACGACCACCGGCTCCAGACGAGTTGCGTGACGACCCTTGAGGCTTTGCCCCCGAGCGTGATTGGCCTTTGGCCCCATTTCCTTCGCGCTGTTTACTGTCATTGTTCGTTCTGGGCTTCTTTGGCTTTTTTGGTTTCTTCGGCTTAGTGGACTGATCTCGCAGTCTGGTGATCGGCACAGCATGACTGGGGACAAAGCCGGTCTCTACCTCGCGCACCAGTGTCTGTCGAATCAGGTTCTCAATATCAGACAGTAATTTAACTTCATCGGCACTGACTAGCGAGATGGCTTCCCCTTCTGAACCGGCGCGGCCCGTACGACCTATGCGGTGAACATAGTCCTCGGCAACATTGGGTAGCTCGAAGTTTATAACATGCGGCAGTTCACTAATATCAATGCCGCGAGCGGCTATATCCGTCGCGACCAATACACGGATCTTATTACTCTTAAAATCCGCCAGTGCACGGGTGCGCGCCCCCTGGCTCTTGTTGCCATGAATCGCCGCCGCCGTCACGCCATCGCCTTCCAGCTTCTTTGTCAGGCGATTAGCGCCATGCTTGGTACGGGTGAAGACCAGCACCTGGTCCCAGTTATTGTTGCGTATCAGGTGGCTAAGCAAGGCCGGCTTTTTGCCTTTATCCACCTCGTATACCGACTGCTGTACACTTTGGGCCGCAGCATTTCGGGGACTGACTTCAATTTGCACCGGATCATTGAGCAAGTTATCGGTTAACTTGCGAATATCACCGGAAAAGGTAGCCGAGAACAAGAGATTCTGCCGCTTTTCAGGCAGCAGTGCCAATATCTTGCGAATATCGCGAATGAAGCCCATATCGAGCATCCTGTCCGCCTCATCTAATACCAGTATTTCCAACTGCGAGAACTTGATCGCGTTCTGACTATATAGATCCAGCAGACGACCAGGCGTCGCCACCAGCACATCGACGCCCCCACGTAATTTCATCATCTGAGGATTGATCTTCACCCCGCCGAAAACTACGCTGGACTTTAAAGAAAGATGTTTACCATAGCCAGTGACGCTATCGGCCACTTGCGCCGCCAGCTCACGGGTCGGGGTCAGTACCAGGGCTCGAATGTGGTTAGACTTGACCTTGGACCCACTAGACAAGCGCTGTAGTAAGGGCAAGGTGAAACTCGCTGTTTTGCCGGTGCCCGTCTGCGCGGCGGCCATTACATCATGCCCGGTTAACACCGCTGGTATCGCTTCAACCTGAATAGGAGAAGGCTCGGCATAGCCTTTTTCCTCAATAGCACGAAGTAGAGGCTCGGAGAGTCCAAGGGAAGAAAATGACATAAATGATTGCTCTGGTTGAGGGTGACAGCGGGAATGTACGCAGGGCGGATTATACAGCTCTGCCCATAGTACGGAAACGACTATTTACACTGGCCAGATTGCTATGCAGGCCGGATAATGGATCTATGGCTACTTTATTGATCAAACTAAATGGTTCTGAAGCGGATGAGATTGATGAAATCTGCGAGCTTCTGGACTCTCATCACATCGAATATTATGAAACAAATGCAGGCCGCTGGGGCTTTTCGGTAGCGGGTATCTGGCTACCGGATGATTCTCAGCTAGAACAGGCACAAAAGCTGCTAGGGCACTATCAACACGAGCGCTATCAACGGGTACATACCGAGTACGAGGCGCTGAAACAATCTGATCAGCATGATACATTTCTCCGCCGCACCATTCGCCAGCCGCTAATGGTATTGATCTATATCCTGGCGGCGGCCTCTATTATCTACCTTAGCCTGCTCCCGTTTATGAAGCTGATGGAATAAGCAAGATATTCTGTTTCACTTTTCTTCAATGTGAGGTAGACTGCAAAAGCTGGTAAAGATTACAGTATTTATGCCCTATCAAGTCGATTGTTCTTCTTGTCTGTTCGTAAGTAATACTTCATCTTTTAATACAGCAGGTTTGGTGTGTATCACGCCATCTATAATTATAGTTTTTTATTAGAGAGATTACTCATGAGTGCTACCGGTCGCGTAAAATGGTTCGACGAGAAGAAAGGTTATGGTTTCATCGAGCGTGATGACGGCAATGACGTATTTGTTCATTTCCGTGCTATCCAGGGTGACGGATTCAAGAGCCTGACTGAAGGTCAACAAGTACAGTTTGATGTAGAAGATGGCCAGAAAGGTCCTCAAGCTGCCAACGTCGTACTTCTGTAAGACAGGCTGCTAGAAAAGTGGCGACGAGTTTGTCGCCACTCTTCCTCCCCCCTTCCCCCGATTTTCCAACACTGCGTACAACCCTGTTTTGTGAGATAATCCGCGCCTTTATAGCGGACATACCCTGTTTCGCGCCGTTGTATTAATTACCTTCTGGAATAAGACCTTGCTGACTACTGCCAATATCACCATGCAATTTGGGGCCAAACCCCTGTTTGAAAATATCTCCGTTAAATTTGGCGAGGGAAACCGTTACGGTTTAATCGGCGCAAACGGCTGCGGTAAATCGACCCTGATGAAGATCCTCGGTGGTGACCTGGAACCTACCCACGGCACAGTGAGTGTCGATATCAATGAACGTGTCGGTAAACTGCGTCAGGATCAGTTCGCTTACGAAGAATATTCGGTTCTGGATACCGTCATCATGGGTCATGAAGAGCTATGGAAGGTAAAGCAGGAACGTGACCGCATCTATTCACTGCCTGAGATGAGTGAAGAAGATGGTATGAAGGTCGCCGAGCTGGAGGTCGAATTCGCCGAGATGGATGGCTACACCGCCGAATCTCGCGCAGGAGAACTGTTGCTGGGCCTGGATATCCCGCTGGAGCAGCATACCGGTCCGATGAGCGCCGTTGCCCCTGGCTTTAAGCTGCGTGTACTACTGGCGCAGGCGCTATTTGCTGATCCCGATATCATGCTGCTGGATGAGCCCACCAACAACCTGGATATCAATACCATCCGCTGGCTGGAAGACGTGCTAAATGAACGCAATAGCACGATGATCATCATTTCGCATGATCGCCACTTCCTCAACAGTGTCTGTACTCATATGGCGGATCTGGATTACGGTGAGCTGCGCGTCTATCCTGGCAACTATGATGAATACATGACGGCGGCCACCCAGGTGCGTGAACGTCAACTGGCAGATAATGCCAAGAAGAAGGCACAAATCGCCGAGCTGCAAACCTTTGTTAGCCGGTTCTCAGCCAATGCCTCCAAGGCCAAACAGGCCACCTCGCGCGCCAAACAAATTGAAAAAATCCAGTTGGAAGAGATCAAGCCTTCCAGTCGTATGAACCCCTATATTCGCTTTGAGCAAGAGAAAAAACTTTACCGTAATGCGCTGGAAGTAAAAGGCTTAAGCAAAGGTTATGGAGACGGCCCGCTGTTCCAGAACCTTGATCTGTTGGTAGAAGTTGGTGAGCGCATCGCCATCATCGGTCCCAACGGCATCGGTAAGTCCACTATGTTAAAAACCCTGGTAGGCGACCTGGAGCCAGATAACGGCAATGTGAAATGGTCAGAAAATGCCACAATCGGCTACTATGCCCAGGATCATGCGGCAGACTTTGAGCAGGATATGAGCCTGTTTGACTGGATGAGCCAATGGAAGCAGGAAGACGATGATGAACAGGTAGTACGTGGTTACCTGGGTCGCCTGCTATTTTCCCAGGATGAGATCAAAAAGTCGGTCAAGATCATCTCAGGTGGTGAGCAAGGTCGTATGCTTTTTGGCAAGATCATGATGCATAAACCTAATATCCTGGTGATGGATGAACCTACCAACCACTTGGACATGGAATCTATCGAGTCGCTTAACCTGGCACTGGAAAACTATCCCGGTACCCTGCTCTTCGTTAGCCATGACCGCGAGTTCGTTTCATCCCTGGCCACCCGCATCATAGAGTTAACACCGGATGGTGTAGTGAACTTTAGTGGTAGTTATGAAGACTACCTAAAAAGCCAAAAAAAA
>JABURU010000099.1 GCA_014762485.1 Gammaproteobacteria bacterium
CCAGGCAAAACAGGATGCCATCATGGATGAGATCTCAAAGATCATTATTAAGACGCGCTGGAGTAGATTGATCGGCACGAACTTCGTAGACCACATTATTACGCGGCATCTCTTCGATCGCCCCTTCGGCAAAGGCGTCATCGGTAATGGCAATAAAAGCCAGATTTTCACCGACAATTTTTTCCAGCCCGGTTTCGGTAAAAATACTGGCTAGCATACGGATGGTTTCGAGTCCGGGAACAGACTGGATATCGGTCTCACTTTCGCCACTACGGGTTAGCAGATCATAGGCAAAAGTCTGCAACTGAACATCAAAAATAGCCTGACGGGCCAGGTAAAATGTTGACATAGGGGCTACCCGAACTTGTTATATATTTATATGACTAGATGATTAGCAAGTAGTTTATTTCGACAAGCTAATGATAGTCCTTTAAGTTGTTTTAATATTTCTTTCCACAATAAAGTGGAAACTGTGAGTGTGTTAACACTTTTTATCAAAAGCCCCGTAATAAATCTATAGCAAGGCTTTTGTCACATACATCACTCAGCCAGCAGGTATTCATCCTTATATAGTTCTGCCAGTTCTTCTCGTTTTCTCACCAGGTGGATGCTGTGCTTGTCCACCATTACCTCGGCCGCACGTGGACGGGTGTTGTAGTTGGAGCTCATGGTAAAGCCATAGGCGCCGGATGAGCGTACGGCTAGCAGATCGCCTTCTTTGATGGCTAATTCGCGATCCTTACCCAGATAGTCACCGGTTTCGCAAATGGGCCCGACCAGATCATAGTGGCGGCTGGGTTCCGTTGAGCCTTCCTGTAATGGAATGATCGCCTGCCAGGCCTGATACAAGGTGGGGCGAATCAGATCATTCATCGCCGCATCAATGATGGCGAAATTTTTATGTTCATTGAGCTTTAGGTGTTCAACGCGGGTGATCATGATACCGGCGTTACCAGCAATCGCTCGTCCGGGCTCGACGATCAGCTTGAGCTCTCGATCACCCAATGCCTCTGCCCGGGCCTTGGAATACTCGGCCGGGGCTGGTGGGGCCTCATCGTTGTATTGAATGCCCAGGCCGCCACCCAGATCCAGGTGCTCAAGTTCGATGCCCTGCTCAGCCAGGCGGTCAATTAGAGCCAGTACCCTTTTTAGAGCATCGACAAAGGGGGTGAGCTCGGTCAATTGCGAGCCGATGTGGCAATCTATTCCCTTGATCTCTATGTGTGGCAGCTGGGCCGCATCACTATAAATGCGCAGCGCTTCATCGATATCGACGCCAAACTTATTTTCTTTCAGGCCGGTAGAGATATAAGGATGGGTTTTGGCATCCACATCCGGATTAACACGCAATGAGATCGGTGCGGTTTTGCCCATCTGGCCGGCTATGTCATTTATGCGGTGTAACTCGGCCTCGGACTCGATATTAAAGCAGTGTATACCGACCTCTAGCGCGCGCTGGATCTCATCCGCACGCTTGCCAACGCCAGAGAAGACGACCTTGGCAGGATCGCCACCCGCGGCGATCACCCGCTCCAGCTCACCGACTGAAACGATATCAAATCCTGAGCCCAGGCGTGCCAGCACATTCAGAACACCCAGGTTGGAATTGGCCTTCACCGCGTAACAAACCAGGTGTTGATGATCTTTTAGTGCATCATCAAAGGCGTGCCAGTGACGCTCCAATGTGGCGCGAGAGTAGATATACAAAGGGGTACCGTACTCACGCACGATGTCGGAAACGGCTACGTCTTCGGCATACAGGTTGCCATCGCGATAGAGAAAGTGATCCATATTCGGGTAGACTGTTTACTGTTGAGTGGATTGGGACTGCACAGGGGCTTTTTCTGGCAGCTTCAATGGGCCTTTTTGACCACAACCTGACAGGATGGTCATCAGAGCCAGTATGGCCATTACTGCCCATAGTGTGTATTGAGCCCAGCAGATTTTCATTGGTGTGTCCTGTCAGAATAATTAAAGACACAGTATAAACCGCTGTGTCAGCGGCGTTAAGGTATTATGCGTCTACATAGTAACATCTTTCTCTGGATCTTCTTTGCTACGGTGCTACCGTTATCGGCATTGGCGCTGGCGGTGACATATCTGGCCCAGGACCGCTATGAGGAAGAGGTGAACCGTGGAGTTCACAGCCAGCAGCAGAACCTGGCCGCCGAACTCCGGCGCCACTTTGATAACCAGCGTGAGATGCTGATATCTTTGGCTGAATCGGGCGAGTTTCAGGTATTCCAGCCCATCCTCTCCAGTATTTCCTCTGGTGAACTCCCTCGACAATATGACGCGCACTATCATCGCCTGGCGGTTTTCCTGCGTTCATTCAGTAATATCAGGACCGACTTGCATACTTTGCGGGTGATGGATATCAGTGGCAATACCTTGATGAAGATACGCCAGGGTCGCAGCTATGATGATGTGATCGAAAACTTCTCCGGCTTGCCATATGTAGAGGAAGAGGTGTTATCTGATGAATACCGGCAACAGCTAGAGTCCATTCAGGCAGATACCGTGGTCGATATGGTGCTGCACCAGCGCCAGGATAATATGGAGTTTGAACGGATTATGCCGTTGCTGGACCACGTACTGGCGGTGACACTGGATGGTGAGCGTGTTGGATATATAAGCGTCAGTTATGAAGGCGAGGCGGTGGATCGCATCATTGATTACGCCAGCCGTATCCATGATGGCCAGCTTAGCCTGGTGGAGTTAAACAGCGATAATAATATCCGTCATGGCATGATCATCTATAGTGATGACGGGCATAAACGCCTATCCCAGGTCCGTTATCGAGCCGACTATCTGCAGTCGTTGCGAGAGGGAAGGATATGGAGTGAAATTGAAGGCCAGACCGATGGCCATATCCACCTGGATCATGGCATGGGCAGTTATCACTATTTTGAGTTCCAGCCCTATCGCGAGTCACTGGTCAGTTGGTTGTTGTTACTAGAGCTGGACGCCGAACGTGTGTCCCGGCCATTTGAGCAAATACGTTCGGGAATATGGTCACTGGTTGGCCTGGCCTTGCTCATTAGCCTGCTAATTACCCGTATTGGTTCCCGCCATATCGCTCAGCCTGTCTGTCAACTGGCAACTAATTTGAAACAATACGCTGATGGTAAGTCAGATCTCAGGGTTAGCCCTAAAGGCGCGCAAGAGATTCAGCAACTGGGTAGTTCATTTAACTATATGGCGGATACGCTGGCGCTGGAACGAGAAGAGCGTAACAAGGCCGAGCGTATGATGCTGCAAAATGCCAAGCTGGCCAGCGTCGGGCAACTCGCTGCCGGTATTGGCCACGAGATCAATAATCCGTTAAACAATATCCTGTCGTATGCCAAGCTGGTGGAGCGTCAGATAGAGGCCGGGCAAGAGGGGGTGAGACGTGATCTGGCATCTCTGCGTGAAGAGGCGCTGCGGGCTTCCGAGATCGTACACGGTATATTGAATTTCTCTCGCCAGCTGCCGGGTGAATATCATCACTTTGCGGCCAGTGACTGGCTGGAGCAAAGCATCACCTTAATTCATAGCCAGACAGAAAAGAAAGGCATTTCGGTGAATACGCAGTGCGAAGAGATTCAGCTGTACGGCGACAGGGGACAGTTACAACAGGTATTAATCAATCTATTGATCAATGCCTGTCATGCCACCGATCCTGGTGGTGAGGTCAGGGTGTTGATCGAACGTCAGCAACAGCATGATCTGATTGCGGTGGTGGATAGTGGTCATGGAATAGATGCAGAAGATATGGAGCATATATTTGATCCATTTTACTCGACGAAAAAAATCGGTGAAGGTAGTGGCCTGGGACTATCCATCAGCCTCGGTATCGTTGAGCAACATGGTGGTAAGATCGAGATCGAAAACAATGCCGATCATGGTGCAACCGTAAAGGTCATGTTGCCGCATCAGCCAGGCCGGGAAGATTAAATGAGTGAGAAACCACAGATCCTGTCTCTTAAACAAATCT
>JABURU010000291.1 GCA_014762485.1 Gammaproteobacteria bacterium
GGTTGGTCATGATCTGGCGGATACGTTTAGGGTCTCCGATAAACTTGGTCTCGGCCTGAGGGGTATAACGACAGATCAGCTCCAGTCCTTTTTTCTCCGCATCTATGACCAGCATATCGGTCACTTCCGTGACACTCATTTCCATATCAAATGGAATATTGATTAATGAGAAGTTACCGGTATCTACCTTGGAAAAATCCATTAAATCTTCGATAAGCGTTAATAACGACTCAGAAGATTTGTTTATATTGGCAGCATAATTTAACTGCTCTTCTTCCAGTGAGGTCATCTCGGTGAGCAAATCTGTAAAGCCAACAATCGCATTTAATGGCGTACGCAACTCATGTGTTACCGAGGCCAAGAATTCCGTTTTCGCCAGGTTAGCAGCCTCCGCTTCCTGTTTCGCATTGATCAGCTGTTTTTCACTGGCCTTTTTCGCCAATAGGTTATGGTAACTATTTAATGCAATTTGCAGGCGAACTTTAAACGCTTCTGGTTTGAATGGTTTACTAAGATAATCATCCGCACCTGCTGCCAGAACTTGCATTAAATCCGAGTGCTGTTTTTCAGAGGTAATAATAACGATTATGCAGTTGTCGCCATGAGGGTGTGCACGAATATGACGACATAGCGCCAAACCATCCATCTTTGGCATTATCCAGTCCGCCAAAATAAGATCGTATTGGTTTTGTTGAAATAACTGCCAGGCCTCTGCGCCATTTTCACAGCTATCAAACGGGATATTAAATTCTTTGATGATTAGCGATAACAGGTTCCTGATATCAGGATCATCATCTACCAGTAATGCTTTCATATAATGCCGTTATTTTTTCTTAGTATTATCAGTAACCGTATTATTTTTATGGTTACTTGTACTCCGTTGAGTACTATTTATAGCATATATATTAGGTCTAAATTCGATAGATTTTTTAATTTTGTTACAGATATCTAGCGATGATTGCGCTAAGACAGGCAATATGTTCATCATTTTCATTTAACGCGGGAATATAGTGGTACTCCTTTCCGCCTGCGGCCAAAAAGTAGTCGCGATTCTCTTCCTGTATCTCTTCCAGTGTTTCCAGGCAATCCGCAGAGAAACCAGGACACATAATAGCAATAGATGTGACGCCTTCAGACGGCAAAGCCATTAAGGTTTTATCGGTATAAGGCTTGATCCATTCCGCTTTGCCAAAACGTGACTGAAAGGTCATCAGCCATTGATCCGCTCCCAGGCCGAGTTTATTTGCCAGTAGCTGCGAAGTCTTTTGACAGTGCTCATAATATGGGTCTCCCGATCTACGCGTATGTTCGGGCATGCCATGGTAAGAAAAGATTAATTTATCGGATGTTTCTAACTTTCCACTTTGCTTAACACTATTGGCCAACGCGCTAATCAGAGCGTCATGATCATAATAGCTATCGATGAAATGTAATTCGGGTACGGTACGCCAGCGACTCATCACCTGGCTAACCGCATCATAGGTTGAGCCTGTCGTTGCTGATGAATACTGTGGATATAAAGGTAATACTATAATCTTGGTTGCGTTGTGTTGTTGAAGCGTCGTTAATGCAGATGCGATGGAAGGATTTCCGTACCGCATACCTAGTGCAACTTTTATATGGTCACCGTACTTGGCTTGCAACACCTTTTCTACCGCCTCGCGTTGACGTTGACTAATGACCAACAGGGGTGAACCTTCTTTACTCCATATGGATTGATAAGCCCTGGCGGACTTCGCAGGCCGGAAGACCAAAACAATAAAATGTAAAATCAACCACCAGAGTACTCGTGGTAACTCTACTACCCGTGGATCCCAGAGGAATTGTTTTAAATAGCGCCTTAGTGCCGATGTGGTAGGTGCATCTGGTGTACCCAGATTGGTTAATAATATGCCAACGGTTTCTGGCTGATTAGTATTATTAGCGAGATACTTTGGCATCCTTCACTCCTGACTGAGATCTTGCATAAAGGCCTGAGTATACCAAATAAATGAATTAGCATGATTACACAAAAAAGGCCGCTATAAATAGCGGCCTTCAGTTCCAGTAAGAAAATGACGGTTAGGCATTTTCTTGTTGCTGATTTTGCTGTTCTTCGATTTCTTTACGAACCTGATCCATATCCAGATCCTTAATCTGCTCTATCAACTGCTCCAGCTGAGAAGCCTGCAATGCACCAGGCTGAGAGAAGATGACGACCTTTTCACGAAATGCCATCAGGGTAGGAATAGAGCGAATCTGGAACATCGCGGCCAGCTCCTGCTCGGCTTCTGTATCGATCTTGGCAAACACAATATCAGGATACTTCTCAGCCGCGGCTTCAAAGACTGGCTTAAAAGATTTACACGGGCCACACCACTCAGCCCAGAAATCCAGCAGTACAATATCGTTATTGTTAATGGTTTCTTCAAAGTTCTCTTTGGTTAAATCTATAGCGGCCATGGCCTGTCTCCCATTTGGGTTGGTATTTCCCGTACTTTATATATAGGCATCTATATATAAAGTACCGGCACGATCATTCAATTATATGGTTGAATAATGAATTTTCAAGTCGTGACCAGTGGAAATTCGTATTTATTTGCCAAATCGTAACGGTGCCGGCTGACCGGAATGCCGAAATTCGGCATAATCCGCCAGGATTTGTGCATGATCAAAGGCCAGAGCCGGTAAATCTGCCAAGTCGTATAAACCGATGTTTTTCGCATCATCCTCAGCCTTCGGTTCTCCCTGTGCCTGAGCCACATAGACCGGGCTGACCGTATGCCCTCGGGGATCGCGCAACGGGTCAGAATAACACCCCAGCAGTGTTATCAGCTCTACCTCCAGGCAGGTCTCCTCCCTCGCCTCGCGAATAGCCGCATCCTCCAGCCGTTCCCCCACATCAACAAAGCCACCAGGTAGTGCCCAGCCGTAGGGCTCAAATCTTCGCTCGATTAATACTATGGGCCTATCCGGACGGTCGGACATCTCAATAATAATATCCACCGCAATGGAAGGTGTCGCTGGGCGTGGCATAAGGGTTCTTGTATCCCGCTTTGGTTCAATGATCGTGAGTTGGTGTCTATGCTTACAGAAGCGCTGTTTAAGCAGGCTAATCAAAGCCTTCCCGAATCAATCTTATCGCAGAACATCAGTATAAAGGTAGCGGACATGCAATTAGGAATAATCGGACTGGGAAAGATGGGAGCGAACATGGCACGACGTTTATGCCGACATGGCATATCGGTGACAGGTTTTAATCGCTCGGCCAATATCACCCAACAACTGGCGACAGAAGAAGGGCTGATTGCCAGTGACAGTGTCGAGCAGTTATTGGCCAGCCTGTCTGCGCCTCGCATCGTCTGGCTGATGTTACCCAGCGGTGAAGCGACTGAAACGATGATAAGCCAGCTGCAAGAGCAACTGTCTGCTGGTGATATCCTGGTGGATGGCGGCAATGCCAACTACAAGGACTCGGTACGCCGAGCGGCACAGCTCGCCAGTAAAGATATCCGCTTTTGTGATAGTGGTACCTCGGGTGGTGTGTGGGGTCTGGAGAACGGTTATTGCCTGATGGTAGGAGGAGAAAAAGATACCATTCACCAGTTAGAACCCGTCTTGAAGGCACTGGCCCCTTCTGCTGAACACGGCTGGGCACATGTCGGACCAGCCGGGGCCGGCCACTTTACCAAGATGATCCACAACGGCATTGAATACGGCATGATGCAGGCGATGGCCGAGGGTTTTGATCTACTGCGAGGCAAACAGGAGTTTGAGCTGGATTT
This sequence comes from Gammaproteobacteria bacterium, assembly GCA_014762485.1. Taxonomy (GTDB): domain Bacteria; phylum Pseudomonadota; class Gammaproteobacteria; order Thiohalospirales; family Thiohalospiraceae; genus JABURT01. The sequence continues at coordinate 3,765 of JABURU010000291.1, forward strand.
GGCACAAATTGCCGAAGTATGGCGTCATGGCTCTGTCGTCCGAAGCTGGCTGCTGGATCTCACCGCCGACTTCCTCAAACACGATCAATCGCTAAAAGAGATCGCCCCCTACGTGGCCGACTCCGGTGAAGGCCGCTGGACGGTACAGGAATCCGTTGAGCAGGGAATCGCTGCCCCGGTGTTATCACTGGCCTTACAGATGCGCTTTGCCAGTCAAAATAACGAGGCCTATGGCAACCGTATTTTGGCCAT
>JABURU010000097.1 GCA_014762485.1 Gammaproteobacteria bacterium
ATATGATTAGAGTCAATTGAGTTTTCATGACCGTGGCTGCCGCTATCGGCATCACCATGTGCATGATGTCCACTCTCGGCATTTTCACCGTGATTATGGTCACCTCCGTCACCATGAGCTCCATGATCATGATCATCCATACTGGGCAACGACATCACCCCCAGCCCGTGGCGATAAACCAGCTCACCACCATACCAGCCGGTTGTGCCCAATAACCCTACCGCCAGGAACATAGTCAATACAAAGACCTTTGGCTCTTCACGCTGTTTTACGAATAGCCAAATACTCCAGACGGTCAACAGGACAAACACAGTTACCGTGGTTAATGCCCAGAAACGGTGCTCCATCATCATCGCGTGAGACGGCGTATCATGGTTGACTGTATTTGAAGCTACCCATCCGGCGAAAATGGTAAGTGTCGTAAAGACCATTCCCAACCAAAGATTCCAGCGCCCTACTGTCAACCATTGATGTTTAAATTTGCTATCTTCAGATGTAAATAAGCTTAAAAAGAAAAATAGAAATGAGACACTCCACAAGGCCACGGTAAAGTGGACAAAAATTGGGTGCCAATAAGTTAATCCATCTAACATACAAATTATTCCTTATCTGTTTTTAACGCGCTGATTGATACCATACCAGGCCTCATAAACTTCGCCTGGCCACTTGGATATAAACCATGCCATCACGTCATTGATTTCCTGTTCGGACAATGACTCCTTCCAGGCCGGCATCCGACCGCTACCATCCGGACTACCATTCATAATCATATTCTTTAACCATCCTTCAGGATGGTGCCAGGCATGACCAGTACCGTTTAGAGGTGGTGGAGGAAAACGACCACTGGCATCACGTTGTCGCCAGTTAGGCCCACCCTGACCTATGTCACCATGACATTGAGCACAGTTAGCTGTGAAGATCTTTGCACCACGTGTTATCTGTGCGAAGTCCCTGTTACGCTCAACCTTTGGAGCAACGGAAACAGCACCTGTACTGTCCGTTGATTGCTCACTGCAAGCAACTAAAAGCAGGCTCAAAGCAACTAATAATATAGCTTTCATATACTTTTCCTTGTCGATGGAAATTGCCCCGTCAACGCGGGGCAATTCCACTTTAAGACAATATTAGAACCAGAAGCTTACACCTATACCCACTTCAGTATCAGAGTCTTCACCGCCGGCGGCTACAGCCTGGTCTGCAGTACTACCAAACTTCTTAGCCCAGCCAATCCCTATGTAAGGAGCAAACTCTCGCTTAATTTCATAGGCTAACCTCATGCCAAAGAACATATCAGACAATCCTGAGCCAATGCCTATTGCCGTGTCATCCTGGCTATACAGGTTCACTTTCAGTTCTGGGATAAACACCAGACGTTGTGTGATCATCCATTCCATTTCACCGGCATACTGCAAAGCAACTTGCCCTGTATCTGTATCATAGAACAAACCTACGTCTGTCTCGATGAAGTAAGGTGCAACCCCCATAAAGCCAAAAGCGACATAGTTGCGATCTGTAGTAGGAAAACTATCCTGACGGAGACCAAACTGCATATCCCAATAGGGAGATATTGCTCGGCTATACAGCAGTTGAGTTTCCATGCCTTCGACTTCACCGTCTGCATATTCTCCACTGCTCTTGAGGTATACCTTGCTTAGGTCCTTGCCGACCCAGGCCGACATATTCCACTCCAGAGGTGTTTCTCCTTCTTCCTGATTAACCTGGAACTCATCAAATTTCAGGCTCATCAACAGTGGATCGTCACCACCGGCGGCATATACATTTCCTACGGTTAAGGAGCCAAACATAACGACATAAACAAACCAAATACGTAATAGTTTCATTAACTTCATCTCCTTAGCTGACCGTAACTTTCCGGAACATACCCATCATGTGATACACAAGGTGGCAGTGATATGCCCAGCTTCCTTTTGCATCGGCTGTTACGAGATAGCTTATCTTGGCACCCGGCTGCACTATCACCGTATGCTTACGCGGAATGTATTTGTGATCACCAGTTTCCAGATCACTCCACATACCGTGTAGATGCATCGGATGATTCATCATCGTATCGTTCACCAGGGTGATACGAACGCGTTCGCCATAATTCAATTGCAGCGGTTCTGCATCCGCAAATTTCACGCCATTAATCGACCACATATAACGGCTCATATTGCCGGTCAAATGCAATTCTATTTCACGATCAGGTTGACGCTTGTCGGGTGTTGGATAGAGATTGCGCAGATCTGCATAGGTTAATACCTTGCGACCTAGCTTTTCTTTATGATCTCGTAAGCCTATACCAGGATCATCCATTCGATATTGTGGTGTTTCCGCACGCATATCCACATGAGGACCATATTCTTCCTTAGCATGCGTTATTTCAGCCGCACTACCATAACCAGCTAAACCTGAGCCCATTTGGTACTTGGATTTACTACCTGATTTAGTTGTGCCCATGCTGTGGCCGCTATGATCCATGCCGCCGCCCATGTTGTGGCCACTGTGATCCATGCCATTTGAAGCAACTTTTAACAAAGAGCCACGACGTTTTTGGGTATTCATTTTGTGGTTACGGTGTTCCATACCGCCACCCATGTTATGGCCGCTATGATCCATTCCACCGCTTGAGTTATTACCACCCATGTTGTGGCCGCTGTGATCCATATCGCCACCCATATTGTGGCCGCCGCCATGCATTCCATGATGCCCCATTCCCATGTCACCATGGGTTAGAATTGGCTTGGCATCCATCGCAGGTACTTCCGCTCTTAAAGCAGGATCTGGTGTCAGGGTACCGCGTGCATAACCACTTCTGTCAATGGATTGAGCAAACACGGTATAGGGCGCGTTATCTTCTGGTTCGACAATCACATCATAGGTTTCCGCTACACCTATACGGAACTCATCAACCGACACAGGCTTGACGTATTGACCATCCGCGGCCACTACGGTCATTTTCAAACCGGGTATACGCACATCAAAGAAAGTCATTGCTGCAGCGTTTATGAAACGCAGTAAGACCTTTTCACCTTTCTTAAACTGGCCAACCCAACCATCATCAGGGGTAACCCCATTCATCAGGAAAGTGTAGGTATAACCGGTGACATCGGAAATATCGCGATCGCTCATGCGCATGTTGTTCCACATCTCGCGATCCGCCATCGTTTGGGAGAGGCCTTTTTGCTGTATATCGTCTACCAGGTCACCTGTTGTACGCTCACTAAAATTATAGTAATGACTCAGCTTCTTCAGCTTGGCATAGATATCCTCTGGATCTTCGTCAGTCCAGTCTGACAGCATTACTACATGCTCTCGATCAAACTTATAGGGATAACCATCCTTAGGCTCGATGATAATTGGACCGTAATGTCCGGTCTGCTCCTGGAATCCGGAGTGACTGTGGTACCAGTAGGTACCATTTTGTACGACATCAAATTCGTACTTATACGATTCTCCAGGCTTGATACCATCAAAACTGATACCAGGCACACCATCCATGTTTTCTGGCAAAATAAGTCCATGCCAGTGAATCGAAGTATCATCTGACAAACCATTCGCTACATTTAAAGTTACTCGCTGTCCCTCTTTCAGGCGCAGAACAGGTGCAGGCATACTGCCATTAATGGTTGTGGCGGTACGTTCGGTTCCTGTGATATTAACCTTTTGATAACCGATATTTAAATCAATCGTCCTTCCACTTAACTCCACTACATCTTGTGGGCGTGACTTAGCCTGTACCAAACCAGGCAAGCCACCCAGCGCCATCATTGCACCAGCCGATGCTGCACCTAAAACAAATCTACGACGAGAAGGTGAAGACAACTCATCGAACGTCTTTGGTCTATTAAAAGCCATGGATTAACCTCCAATATACGTCTCTCGCTATGTATTTCTTCGAGAGAGTATCAATTCTTTTTCCAGCCATACTGCAGACGCACTAATACATACGCCTATCAACGATGGCTACAACAAAATATTAAATATGTTTAGAAC
>JABURU010000095.1 GCA_014762485.1 Gammaproteobacteria bacterium
CTATCCCCTGCACTACGCAACATCGCACCGAAAAAGATCAATGAAGATGTCGTGGTGCCAGTATCCCGCATTCCCGATTTAGTCGAAGGCCTGGACCAGTTATCCAGAGAATACGGCATACCCATCGTTAACTTTGGCCATGCAGGAAACGGTAATATTCACGTCAACATGCTGATTAACCCGGACGATGCCGAAGAAGTAGAAAAGTCCGCTACCTGTCTGCGCAAAGTATTCCAGCTAGTGCTGGATCTAAAAGGTACCTTATCCGGTGAGCACGGGGTTGGACTGGAAAAACAGGCCTTTGTTGATATGGAGCTGGATCAGAACAGCCTGTCACTGATGAAAGGCATCAAGCAGTTATGCGATCCCAATAACATTCTTAATCCAGGAAAGATGCTGCCTAACATTTAAGCCGCTAGAAGAGCTCGGTATAAATCGGCATCTGCTTCGCTGTAACAACAGGCAATGATGCGCTTTATATGGGGCTCAAACCCCTGCATCACTTTTACCGCGATCTGTGCCGCCTGTTGCCTGGGATAGCCGTAGACACCGGTACTGATAGAGGGAAAGGCGATAGAGGCAAGCCGATACTCCTGCGCCAGTTGCAGGCTATTGCGATAGCAGGCTACCAGTAACTCGGCTTCTTGATGCCCTCCTCCTCGCCAGATCGGACCAACGGTATGCATAACCCACTTGGCTGGCAAATTAAAACCAGGGCTAATCTTGGCTTCACCGGTTCCGCAACCATTCAGGCCACGACAATAATCTAATAGTGCCGGACCGGCAGAGCGATGTATGGCTCCATCCACGCCACCACCCCCCAGTAGGCTGGAGTTAGCCGCGTTAACAATGGCATCAACGGAAAGTGTGGTGATATCGGTATGGAGGACTTCAAGCATAACCGCCAGGCCTCCACTCAACTTATTTGACGACTCTCAGGTGAGAGCGCTCTGGCCTGTCATCGTGATCATCGCCGCCATCCTGCGGTGGCGGAGGTGTATCATCACCACCATCTTCAGCAAACACCATACCCTGGCCATTTTCACGTGCGTACAGTGCAATTACGGCACTCACCGGCAACAGGATATCGGTAGGTTGCCCACCAAAACGGGCATTAAAAGAAATGTAATCGTTCGCCAGACTCAAGCTAATCACTGATTCAGGGCTAATATTGAGTACGATCTTTCCATTTTCAATATATTGCTGGGGAACATCGACGCCCTCGGCTTCGGCATCTACCAGAATATGGGGGGTCATCCCATTATCCACCACCCATTCATGTAAGGCGCGAATCAGATAGGGACGACTGGATGTCATTGGATAGTCCATAAATAGAATATAGGAGATGCGCCTTAGCGCATCTCCTTTTCCATCTCTGTCAGGCTTTCCTTGAAGGCTTCACGTTCAAACATGCGCTCGGCATAAGCTAACAAGCCTTTGGCCTGGGCGGGAATATCCACACCCAGTACGGGTAGACGCCAGACCAGTGCTGAAATCATGCAGTCCACCAGACTAAACTCATCACTCATAAAGAATGGTTTTGTTTCGAATATCGGCGATACAGCGGTCAGGTTTTCACGCAATGACTTGCGTGCCTCATCGGCATCCTTTCCACCTGCCTGAATCGCTTCAGCCAATGTATCCCAGTCACGCTTAACGCGATATAGCATCAGGCGCATCTGCGCACGTGAGACCGGATCAACTGGCATCAATGGTGGGTGAGGAAAACGCTCATCCAGATATTCCATAATGACCTGAGGTGAAAATAACACCAGGTCGCGATCCACCAGAGTAGGAACGCTGTTATATGGATTTAAATCGATCAGATCTTCGGGACGGTCATCCGGTTTAACATCGACCACTTCAAAATTAATTCCCTTTTCAGCCAAAACGATGCGTACACGGTGACTTTCCATATCCGTGTTATCAGAAAACAGGGTCATGACAGAACGTCGGTTGGCGACTACGGCCATTAGCAGACTCTCCTAAGATCACTATAAACGAGAAAAGCAAGGGGACACAGCCCCTTGCTCTTGAGTAAAGAAAGTATACCTGTTTATTCGAACAGGCTGGACAGACTTAGTGTATGTCTTTCCAGTATTCCTTCTTCAGGTAGTAGCTCACTACAAACAATACAAACAGGAACAACAGCACCCAGATACCCACATACTTACGGGTCATCTGTGCAGGCTCGCCCACATAAGTCAGGAATGCTGTCAGGTCACGAGCAGCCGCATCGTACTCGGCAGGGCTCATCTTGCCCTTACTAACGTACTTAAAACCGTCAATCACCTGTTGTTCATGTCCATCAGAGCCCTTTACACTTTTGTATACAGGCTCTTTCAGACCTTCCAGTCCTTCCAGTACATGAGGCATACCCGCGTTCGCCAGCACGGTGTTGTTAACACCAAATGGACGCGAGTCATCCTTGTAGAAGCCCGTCAGGTAAGTGTATACCCAGTCGCTACCACGAGAACGGGTAATCACCGACAGATCGGGTGGTGGCGCACCAAACCAGACCGCACTCTGCTTGGCCGGCATGGCGATGGTCATGGTCTCGCCTATTTTATCAGAGGCAAACATCAAGTTGGCTTCTACCTGCTTGTTGGTCAATCCCAGATCACGAGCCATGCGGTTGTAACGCATGTACTGAGCCGAGTGACAGCTTAAGCAGTAGTTTACGAATAACTTGGCACCACGTTGCAGCGACTCCTTGTTATTCAGGTCTATATTCGCTTTCTCCAGCTGAACGTTACCACCAGCGGCAACACCCAGACCAGGAAGTACGGCGATGACAAGTGCAACAATTAATTTTTTCATTAGTGTGTCACCCTTTCTGGTTCTGGCTTGATGTCTTCAGCCTTAACAAAAGCAGGAATCAACATGAATGCAGCTGTAAATGCAGCAGTCGATACGATGGCAAATAACTTCATCATCATCGTGCCATTTGCCTGCAACCAGAAGTACGTCATACCAACTACAACTAACACAGATAACACTGCGCCGATGTTACGTCCTAAAGTCTTCTTCACTTCGCCTGAACTGTAGACAGGCATAAAGAAGAAGAAGCCAAAGTACATCAGAGTCGCTGCCTGCGCGAGAATAGTACGGTCATCAGAAGCCGCCTTCACACCCAGATAACCCAGTACAATGAACCAGATTACAAAGATACCCAGAGAAGCCTTCGACAGCCCCCCCTTGTAACGAATGGATTTAACCGGGCTCTTATCCAGCCAGGGCAAGATAAAGAACACGGCAATCGCCAGGAACATCACCACAACACCCGGGAACTGTGAACCAAACATTGGAGGTACCGCACGCAGAATCGCGTAGAACGGAGTGAAGTACCACACCGGGGCAATGTGCTCGGGAGTCTTCAACGGGTTCGCTGGCTCAAAGTTAGGCGCTTCAATAAAGAATCCACCCATCTCTGGCGCAAAGAACAACACGGCGAAGAACAGAATCAGGAACACCACCACACCCATAATGTCTTTCACGGTGTAGTAAGGGTGGAACGGAATGCCGTCCAGAGGAATGCCGTTGGCATCCTTATTTTTCTTGATTTCAACGCCGTCAGGGTTGTTGGAGCCTACTTCATGCAGAGCAATCAGGTGAGCCACAACCAGGCCGAGCAGAATAATTGGCAAGGCAATAACGTGGAAAGCAAAGAAGCGGTTCAGGGTCGCATCGGAGATAACGTAGTCACCACGAATCCAGATGGATAACTCTTCACCGACGAACGGTACCGCGGCAAACAGATTAACAATTACCTGTGCCCCCCAGTATGACATCTGTCCCCATGGCAGCAGGTAACCCATAAAGGCTTCTGCCATCAGTGCCAGGTAGATAATCACACCGAATATCCAGATCAATTCGCGTGGGTTCTTGTAAGAACCGTACATCAGGCCTCGATACATATGCAGATAGACCACAACAACGAACGCGGAAGCGCCTGTGGAGTGCATGTAGCGAATAAACCAGCCCCAGTCGAC
>JABURU010000140.1 GCA_014762485.1 Gammaproteobacteria bacterium
GCATCATGGAGCCCTGATAGTTGATGAAATCTATCATGAACTCACTTATGACGAGAGCGTACCGACGGCACTGTCTGTTTCTGATGACATCTTTGTAATCAATAGCTTCTCAAAGTATTTCAATATGACCGGCTGGCGACTGGGCTGGATAGTGGTGCCAGAAGCCTTTATTCCTGCGGCCGACAGGCTGGCGCAAAATCTGTTTTTATCCGCGCCTACCGTGGCACAATACGCTGCCCTGGCCGCGTTTGAGCCCGATACTCTGGGGATTCTGGAGCAACGTAAAGCCGAGTTTAAACAACGCCGAGACTTTTTATTACCTGAATTAAAGCGTTTGGGGTTTGATATATCGGTTGTGCCTCAGGGCGCGTTTTATATCTATGCCAACTGCGAAAAGTTTACCGATGATAGTTATGCGTTGAGTCAACAGTTGCTGGAAGACGCGGGTGTGGCTATTACACCGGGACTGGACTTTGGCAGTAATCAGGCCAGTGCCTATTTACGCTTTGCTTACACTACCTCTATGGAAAGGCTCAAGCTCGGCATAGAGCGCATCGAAAAGTTTATTCAGAGCCACCCATAAAAACGATAAGGAAAACCCCAGTATGGGCTGAGTCGAATGTAGCCCATGCCGCAGAATACTCTTCAATGTATAAACTTTGATAATTCTTTCAAATTTCACCTATCGGTGCCTTGCTGCAAGTTTCTATATGGTATAGATTCGGCCGCTGGCTTTTATACCATCACTCAGCTTAAAAAATAATGTGATGTCGTAATGGATATCAATTGTGATGGTTGAATTCAAAACCTAACCTCATGGAAGCGTGTAATGACCTCGTTGGATAGCATAAAGAAAGAAACACCTAATATTGTCGCCAAATATGGTAAAAGCAGTAACCTTCGTGGTTTTATGCAAGTACTGAATACTTTGCTACCATTCTTTGCTCTGTTTTATCTGGCGATGGAAAGTGTCGCTGCAGCGGATTATGTCATGGCCGCTGTCTACATCTTATTGGCGACAATGTTTAATGTACGCATCTTTATGCTGATGCATGACAGTGGTCATAAGAGCCTGTTTCATACACAGTCGTTAAATCGTCTGTTTGGTTTTATTACCGGTGCACTTGTGGGTTTATCTGGCTATGTTTGGTCCAAGCATCATGATTATCATCATGCTACCAATGGTGACTGGGAGCGATACCGTGGTCCGTTAAATGTTTTTACACTAGAGGATTATGAGCAACTGTCTGCTGCTCAACAGCGTAAATATCGTTTTACTCGTCACTTGTTATTTGTTCCCATAGGTGCCTTCTTTTATTTTATCTTCAATCCGCGTTTTAACTGGGCGGTAGGCTCTATTGTTTATCTAATTCAGTTGTTGATGAGTAAACTGAAAAACCTTTCCACTTCAATGAAAGAGCTAATTCAAAACCAGGGTTCAAAATTCTGGAAGCCCACAGAATATTGGCCGATGTTCTGGAATAACGTGGTATTGTTATCAGTCTGGTATATCATGTCACTCTATTTTGGTGCTGGTGTATTCTTCACAGTATATCTTGCGGTGATCATATTAGCCGGGGCAACGGCGATCATTATCTTTACCATACAGCATAATTTCGAAGATTCTCTGGCGACAGAAACCAAAGACTGGGATTATTACGAGGGTGCGATCAGTGGTACCAGTTATCTTACACTTCCTCGGTGGATGAACTGGTTTTCGGCGGACATCGCTTATCACCATATTCATCATATCTCGCCGATCATCCCTAACTACAATCTTGAGGCGTGTCATAAAGAGTATGCTCACTTGTTTAGTGATGTGAAAAGACTGCGCTTTTGGGATATCCCTGCCACAATGGAGCACGTATTGTGGGATCGTAAGAATAAACGTATTGTTAAGGCAGAGCCTAAACTACAGTAAAGCACTTAATGACATGATTTACTTAATCATTAAGTAGATAAGAGAAAGCCGGCATACGCCGGCTTTTTTATTGGCCCAGTGGAGTACTACTGACTTACTCTTCTTCATCTGCGAGTGTCTCGAACCAGAAGAGAGTGGCGCCCGCCACTGCAGCAGGCATAACAATAAAATTAAATACGGGAACCATCGATGCCAACATTACCCCACCACCAAAGCTCATAGTCTGAAAGCGGCGCTGAGCTAGTATTTTTCGTTGCTGTTTAAAGAATATGCCATGGTTACCCGCAGGGTAATCAATATATTGTATGCCCATCATCCATGCACTGAATAAGAACCATAAGAACGGGGCGAGCAGGTTTACCCCGGGTATAAGTGAAAAGATGAGCAGTGGAATACTCCATGCAATCAGGTATGTGAATTTATTTAGTTCTGCTCTTAAAGATGGAATAAATTCTTTCAAGGCCTTTAACAAATTACCTGGTGGTGTTTGACCGGTTAAATGATGTTCTACTGCTTCAGCCAGTAAGCTATTAAATGGTGCAGCAATAAAATTTGCCACCAGAGAAAAAGTATAAAAGACGATTAACCAGGCCGTGAAAAAGAATACGATAAGCAGCAGCCAGTATAATAATAACCAGCCACCAGATTCATCAGGTAATAACCAGTGCATAAAGTCACTAAAGTAACTCATACCGGCCCAGATCATAGTGGCGAAAATAGTGAAGTTTAATAATAACGGGATAACGACATATAGACGAATGCCGGGAGTACTGAGCAGTCGAAAACCACGATAGATATAAGAAAAGGCCATCAGTGAGCGCATCTGTTTATGTTCCTGTTAATCCTTTGCGTGCCAATAGGGCCGTGCCATATGCCGCTTGTTCATGTAGTGGTTCGACCATTGTTGCAGACAATTGCTCGGCACGATAGTCCATCCATGGCTTGTTTTGAGTTCCCCCTCCTAAGGTGAAAAGTCGTTCTAGCCTGGGGGCACCTAGTGACTGCAGCAAGTCGTAAGCCTGGTGTTCTATATTGGTTAGACCTTCCAGTATTGCCTGGAAGAAACACACATCATCAGATGGCCTGGGTTCTAGCTTCGGCTGCATAGTGATATCCGCGTACGGAAATCGTTCCCCAGGGGAGGGTAATGGGTAGTAATTCAGCCCGGTAGGCTGGGAGAAGTCCAGCTTAGAAGTCATATCTTCCAGTTGTGACGGCTGAAAAAATTGTCGTAACACAGCGCCACCACTGTTGGAGCTGCCACCTACCAACCAATAGTCGCCATAGGGTTGGCTATATATGCCGAAATGTGGCTCGAATATAGCTTCGGCTGAAATGATCTTGGTGACCAGTGTGGAGCCTAATGAGGTGATGGCGTCACCGGGCAGGTTGGCACCGCTGGCGATGATCGCCGCGGTACTATCGGTGGTGCCGCTAAAAATTTGACAGTGAGGATGTAAGCCCAACTGTGTCGACATGGAGGCAGAGATGGTGCCGAGGTTTGTGCCAGGGGGCGTAACTGTGGGTAGTAATGAGCGCTTAAGCGCCAGCTTATCTAGCCACGTGGGCCAACAGTTCTGTATAGCATCAAACCCAAGCTTACTGCAGTTATTAACATCGCTATAACCATAGCGCCCGGTTAGTTGATTGCTTAACCAGTCAGCCTGATGCAGGGCATATTGTGCCGTTGTATCCATTTTGTTCTGTTGTAACCAGAGTAATTTGGCCAGGGCAGAGCTTGGGCCAGAGGCAGAGGTATTCACCGGGGCGACCATTGCGATTTGTTGTGCTTCTACTATCGCTCTCGCATCGTTATACATCAGGGCGGGCGTGACGGGATTACCGTGCTGATCAGTTAGCAACAGGGTACCGGAGGTACCATCGATAGACAGGGCCTTGATTGCCGATAAATCGATGTCTTGGGCTATCTTCCCGAGTAGTTCAATGAGGGCCTGCCACCAGAGAGCGGGATCTTGTTCAACACAGGGGGCATGGTGTGCGGGGGCTGCGATGGTCAGGTGCTGTTGGCCAATAACTGTGCCCGCGTCCTTGATAATAAGGCCTC
>JABURU010000329.1 GCA_014762485.1 Gammaproteobacteria bacterium
GATTTACAGGTCTCGCAATGGATTCCCTATATGGCGATTCCGGTTGGTCTGTCTGTAATGCTAGTTCAATTTGTCTTTCTCGCCTGGGAGATCATTACCTGTCAACGTAACAATATTCATACCAGTGAAGCCCATGCGGCAATGTAGGAGATGGAAAAATGAGCGTAACCCTCCTCTTTATTGGACTACTGATTTTATTATTAATCGGCGTACCGATCGCCATTAGTCTCGGCTTAAGCAGTCTCACATTCCTGATGCTGGCCACTGAAGAGTCACCGACCATCATCGCCCAGAAGATGTTTGATACGATGGAACACACCACGTTACTGGCAATTCCATTCTTTATTCTTTCATCACACTTTTTAACCACCGGCGGTGTTTCCAAACGCCTGGTAGAGTTTGCCAAGTCCATGGTGGGCTGGATGCATGGAGGCCTGGCCATGGCCGGCGTTGTGGCGTGTATGCTATTTGCCGCTATCTCCGGCTCTTCGCCCGCCACCGTAGTAGCGATTGGCTCTATCCTTATCCCCGGCATGATTCAGGCCGGTTATGATAAGCGCTTTGCCGTCGGTGTGATCGCCACCGCCGGCAGTATGGGCATCCTGATCCCGCCATCGATCCCGATGATTGTATATGCCGATGCGGTAGAGGAATCGGTGGGCAAGATGTTCATCGCCGGTATCCTGCCAGGCATCCTGATGGGTACCCTGCTGTTGATCGCTACCTGGGTAACGGCCCGTCGCCTAAACATGCCGCGCGATGAGTGGAAAGGCTTTGGCCATATCTTTACCACATTCCGCCATGCTTTCTCCGGCCTATTCCTAATCTTTATCGTCGTGGGCGGTATATATGGTGGTGTGTTTACCCCAACCGAAGCCGCGGCGGTCGCCGCCGTTTACTCGGCCTTTATTGCCCTGTTCGTGCATAAAGACATGAGCTTTAAAGATGTGCCCAGAGTCATGCTGGACGCGGCAAAAATGACCTCGGTGATTATGTTCATCATCGCCTGTGCGATGATCTTTGCCCATACACTAACCGAAGAGCAGGTGCCACAAAACCTCTCTCGTATGGTCATCGAGCAGAACCTTAGCCCAGAAAGCTTCTTGTTATTGGTGAACGTTATCCTCTGGTTTGCCGGCGACTTCATGGAGCCCTCGGCGATCCTGCTAATACTGGCACCACTGTTTCATCCTATTGCCGTCAGCATGGGCATCGATCCGATACCCATGGGTATCATCATGACGACCAATATGGAGGTCGGCATGATCACACCCCCGGTAGGATTAAACCTGTATGTGGCTGCGGGCTTAACCGGTATGTCGTTAGCCCAGGTAACGCGGGCCGCCTTACCGTGGATGGGGGTATTGATCATTGCACTGCTCTTGATCACATATATCCCGTGGTTCAGTTTATACCTGGTCGGCCTGCTGTATTAGTTAGAATAATGCCGCTAACATACAGGCCCGCTATTCATCATGGATAGCGGGCCCTTTTATTTTGGACTGTTTAATAGATGCTACTTGAATTCACAACAACCCAGATATTATTAACTCTGCTGATCTATGTCTGGTCAGGCTTTGTCCGCAGTGGCCTAGGGTTTGGTGGTGCTGCATTGGGGCTGCCATTTATGCTGCTGGTTTATGATCAGCCTATTTTCTGGCTACCGGTTATCGGTGCCCATCTACTCTTTTTCTCGGCACTGACCCTGCGAACGCGCTATAAAAATGTCGCCTGGCCATATCTCTTACGCTCAATGCTAATTATTGTACCGGCCGCCATTGCTGGCGTGTTTGGCCTGATAAGCCTGCCCAATAAAGTGATGGTGATCTTTATATACGCTGTCACGATCTTTTACGCCATTATATGGCTATTTAGTATTTCGATTCACAGCTCTAACCGCTGGGTCGACCGTTTTTTACTCGGCACAGGTGGCTATATTGCCGGAACATCGCTCACCGGCGCACCACTTATCGTTGCCGTCTTCATGCGCAATATTGGTCCTCAGCAATTACGTAATTCTCTGCTAGTCTTATGGTTCCTGTTAGTTAGCATCAAGATGGCGACCTTCGCCGCCTTTAGTGTTGAACTACATTTAGATACTGCCTTAATGCTATTACCCGTCGCCGCCATAGGCCACGTTATAGGCTTAAAGGCCCACGATATGATGCTAGAGAAAGATCTGCTATTTAAGCGCATTTTTGGCGGCGTATTATTAGTCGTTAGCCTTATCGGCTTAGTACGAGTTTTCTAATTGAATTTATATAGGCAACCCAAATTATGAAAGAATCACGCTTCTGGAAAATTATCGATACCGCCCGCAAACAGGCCGGTGAAGATATTCACTCTCGTGAGACATCTATAATCGAACAGCTAACCAGGCTTTCCGAACGTGAGTTGACCGAGTTTCATTACCTGTACTTCCTGCATGAATTACGCGCCTATTCATGGGAACTATGGGGTGCCTTGTTTATCATTAACCAGGGAGATACCGATGACGATAATTTCCAGCACTTTATTAGCTGGCTGATCTCGGAAGGCAAGGCAACGTATCAAAAAATAATCGAGAACCCCGAATTACTCGCTAATAGAGAAGAGTTAGATGAGATCGAGCTCACCCCTATGACCCATATTGCCGAGGATGTGTATAAAGAAAAAACAGGGGACGATATACCTGCACACTGTTGTCACTACCCTGAAGAACCGATGGGTGAAGCCTGGGATGAGACCGATGTGATCGGAAAATACCCCAAGCTGGAGAAAAAATATTGGTCATAACCTGACCTTTATCTTTTCCTGGCATGAAAAAAACCCGGTACCTTTTGGTGACCGGGCCTCATATATCTGGACTTGTTTTTACTTAGTAACGTTCAGCCCAGTTCACATAATGTTCCAGGTTATGGATTTGCATCTTTTTATCTTCGATGACTTCCTTCGCCAGATCACCAATGGAGATCATACCCAGCATATTATGTTCATCATCAATAACGGGCATATGTCGAATGTCGTGTTTGCTCATAACACATAACACTTCTTCGCATCGCTCTTCAGGCATGGCGTAAAGCACGTCCTGGGTCATCACTTCTTTAATGTGGATATCACGGGGATCACGTCCCATTTGATGAACGCGACGAGTGTAATCACGCTCAGAGAAGATACCAACGATACCTTCGTCATTCAGTACCGCCAGGGCACCAATATTTTTTTCGTCCATTATTTTAATGGCATCGAAGACCGTATCATCCGGAGTAACACTCCAGATATCCGTGCCTTTCTTTTCCAGCAGTTTCTTAACCTTAATCACTTCACACCTCTCAAAAGCCTTGCACACAAGTCCCATGCCGGGGTATTCGCCCCGCTAGCAGACCCCTGTACACGGAATATACTGATTAAAAATAGTTGATATTGTTATTAGCCAGTTATTTTAACTGTTCATAATATAACCATCTACTTTTATATGTTTGTATCAGGAGGGTAAGTGATAACTAACCTGTATAGCCTTTTATTATTGTATTTCCGACTATAATACTCGGCGATGATAGATAGAGTAGTAACGAACATTTGCCGGAGCGTGCGCAAACACGGCTGAAATGATGACGATAGCGATCATCAGGGCAAGGTCCCAGTCGGATACCGGAATCAAGGCCAGCAAGGTCACCTTGGTAATGGTCGCCAGGCCTCGAAACTGTACCGCCCATACGGCGCTAGTCCAGAATTCAATAAGCATCATCACACCACCGGTGGCCATGGTGAACCATAAATAGGGCATCCAGGCAGACTCCTCTACCGAAAAGAGCACGCCAGCCCCCACGCCCAGTAAACCAACTAAATGCATTGTGCGTAAAATAATCCCCAGCCAACGTTTGCCTTTGAATCCACGCTTTTGTTCTGGGACGAGTATTTTGGATAGGCTCATAGTTACCTGCTTATGTGAGTTAATCGTTACACTTCATTCAATCAGATGCGG
>JABURU010000094.1 GCA_014762485.1 Gammaproteobacteria bacterium
CTATATAAGAACGTAAACCAGCATCGCCCTCTTCACCCAACATAAGCTTGCCCACCGCGGTCACATGCAGAGGAGCGCGACTACCGATAACCTGCTCTACACGCATCATACGAGTTGAAAGTACACGTTCGACATAGACAACCTCATCACCCTGACGGATGGTCAGGTTTACTGTCTCGCCTACCTGGTCGCGCAACCACTCCATAGGCAGTTTGGCCAGTTCTTTCATATCCAGGTCGCTATGCACCTGGCTACCTAAACGCCCAAGTTTATTGCCCAGCATATATAAGCCTTTCTCATTACGCTCTACCAGACCATGTTCAGTCAGGGAGCCCAAAATACGAAATGCTGTCGATGGGTGCAGGCTAGTATCAGCTGACAGGTATTTCAGTGATACTGCTCCATCATGCTCTGCAATGGCATCTAATAGCCACATCATGCGATCAATTACCTGTATAGATGTCGTAGTACGCTCTTCCATCATTCAATTACCATATTGCGAAACGTGTTTTCCAATACGCGATAATAACAATCAACTACACTACACACCACATCTTTTTATCACTTTATGGATATAATTTTGCGAATTATTTACCAAATTAGTCATACAAAATATCACATTATTCTTAATCCGAAATAATTTTATATCATGAAAGCTTTGTTTATTAATATATTTCAATAGGTTACATAATAATCCACATTATGAAAACTATTTTCTATTGTGAAAGCGCTTTCAGTGGTCTATCTTTGCCTAAACATTTGGTGAACAACCTAGCGACAAAGCAGGAGCATTAAGCCCATGTCCAATAATCCCGCATTTTGTGAAGGCATCCAGTACTTTGGAGAAGCCTGGCCAGAATTTGAAAAGTTTGCAGATAGCGCAATCATTGCAGACGGCGAATCTGCCGTAGCAGACGCCTCTGATGACAAAGCCGCCTATCAAACACTAATGGGCGCTGATGCCCTGCGTTATGTCACCTTACAGATGTGTGGCTCCAAAGGTTCTGGCCACCCAGGTGGTTTTGCCTCTTCTGCTGAAGCGCATGCTGCGCTGATGATGCTGGGTCACACCAACATCGTGACCGAAGTTGGTCACCACGCTCCTGGTTTCTACTCTTCTATGTTCCTGGATTCTTCCCTGGAAGAGATGGGAATCAACACCATGAGCGACATGATGGCACGCTTCCGTGAAAAGCACGGTCTACTGGGTCACCTGTCTGGTGCGATCCCTGGTCTGCTGGCTCCTGCCGGTCCTCTGGGTCAAGGCCAACACTTTGCAATGGCCGGTGCCCTGTTACACCGTGACAAATTATTCCCCGTTACCATCGGTGACGGTGGCATGGGCGAACCGTACGTCCTCAACTCCATGATGCACTTCCACATGGCGTACCCTGATGTAACCAACTTCCTGCCTACCCTGATCTGGAACGGTTACTCTCAGGAACACCACTCTATGGTTTCCCTGCACACTAACGAAGATATGGAAGCCTACTGGAAGGGTCACAGCTTCGACGAAGTAATCATTGTTGATGCGAAAGAATTTGACGACTCCGATCAGGAAGGTGCCTTCGTAGATAGCAGCCGCTTCTCCTTCAAGCAACGTCTGGCCTTTGCCAAGGCTGTTCTGCAAGGTGTTGATAAAGCTGCCAAGTCTGCCTTTAGTGGCAAGCTGACGGCCTTCATCATCAAGCAGCTGAAAGGTACCGGCGTACACACTACAGGCTCCAAGTCTCACAACCTGTACCCAACCGATACTCTCGATGCGCAGCACATCATTGATGGCCTGACTCGTCGAGCCCTGTCTGCCGATGCATGGCAGATCGTACGTGACAACTTTAGTCGTGCCGGTGGCGGCCCTGCTGTGAAGTCCGTAGTAACCGAATTTGAACTGGACGTACCTGCCATCAAACTGAAGATGGAAGAGTTCGCCAAGGGTGACAAGGCTGTTCCTGCTACTGCCATGGGTGCACTGGTTGCGCAAACTGGCCAACAGGACAAGCGTTTCGTAGTCACCAACGCCGACGGTAACGAAGCTTCTGCGATGAAAAACATCAACGATGCTCTGAAAATTCGTCACCCGACAGTGGATCCCCTGTACAACCAGGAGCCTACCGGTCAGGTTTATGAGCCTCTGAACGAAGACGCCTGTGCAGGTCTGGCCGCTGGCCTGGCACTGTTTGGCTCACGTTCTATCTGGCTGTCTTATGAGTCATTTGCGATTAACGGCTGGCCGATTGTGCAGACTGTTGCCCAGGCAATGGCTGAACTGCGCCGCAAGACACCATCTGTAGTAACCATGTTTACTGCTGGTGCTCTGGAACAAGGTCGTAACGGCTGGACCCATCAGCGCCCTGAAATCGAAAACTATTTCGCCGGCATGATGCGTAACGGTAACAGCTTCCCTATGTTCCCGTGTGATGCAAACGTGATGCAGGCGGCTTATGAATACGCCATGAACAGCGTAAACAAGAGCATGACCCTGATCTCTTCCAAGAGCCCACTGCCTGTTTACATGAGCCTAGCAGAAGCCAAGGTGGCCGTTGAGCGTGGTGCCGCGACTATTTATGAGTCCGAGTCTGGTGATAAGGGTACTGTTGTGTTTGCCGTAACCGGCGACATGATCTTCCTGCCTGTATTCGAGACCAAGGATAAGCTGGAAGCCGAAGGTTACAAAGTGCGTATCGTTGCCGTGGTTAACCCACGCCAGCTGTACCGTCCTACTGATGTTTCCTGGGACACCGTGTCTCAGCCAGACAACAACTTTATGGATGATGATCACTTTAATGCCCTGTTCGATGGCGACGTGCTAATGGCTGTCAGTGGCGGTCCTTCTGCTCCTCTGGAGCCAGTACTGCTGCGTAGCCGTGCACCGAAGCGTGACACCGTTTGCTGGAAGCGTGGTGAAACCACCGCCTCACCAGCTGAAATCATGGATTTCAACGGTATTACTGCCGACTTCATGGTTCAGCGAGTAAACGAACTGAGCTAATAAGTTTTATGCCCGTGCAGGAACTCCTTCCTAGTTATGTACTCCCTGCACATTATCCTGTACGGGCTTTTTATTAAAGGACGAAACGATCCATGGCCGAAACCAAGATTATCGTTTTGGATGACGATCCAACCGGTTCACAGACAGTTCATAGCTGCCTGTTATTAACCCGCTGGGACGTCAACACCCTGAAAGAGGCATTACAAGATGATGCCCCTCTCTTCTTTGTACTGACCAATACTCGCGGCATGAGCGCTGAACGAGCGGAAAAGATCACCCGCGAAGTCTGTGCCAACGTCAACACCGCCCTGAGCGAGCTGGAGCGAATTGGTAAGTCTATTAACCCAATACTGGTAAGTCGTTCTGACTCTACCCTGCGTGGTCACTACCCGGTTGAGACCGATGTGATTGCCGAAGAGCTGGGCCCGTTTGATGCACACTTCCTGGTACCGGCCTTCTTTGAAGGTGGCCGACTAACCCGCGACAGTATTCATTACCTGGTTGTCGATGGAAAAGAAGTGCCTGTGCATGAAACAGAATTTGCCAATGACTCTGTCTTCGCCTTCAAACACAGCTACCTGCCCGATTATGTTGAAGAAAAGACCAGCGGTCGTATCAAGGCAGATCAGGTACATCGCTTCCTGCTAGATGATGTACGTGGTAACAGCCTGGACCGACTGATGGCGCTGGAAGGTAATGCCTGTGGTGTGGTTGATGCCGAGCAACAGGCTGATCTGGATACCTTCTGTAGCCAGCTGGTAGAAGCCGCCTCTCACGGCAAGCGCTTCCTGTTCCGCAGTGCGGCCAGCTTGCTGACTTCCCTCGCCCAACTACCCAAACAGCCAGTTGCCGCCGAGGAGATGAAAGAATATGTCCGTAATGGCAAGGCCGGAGCGGTGATTGTTGGTTCTCACGTAAAGAAAACCACGCAACAGCTTCAGGAACTGCTGAAGATG
>JABURU010000098.1 GCA_014762485.1 Gammaproteobacteria bacterium
TATAAGAGACAGTCCAGACCCTGAGCCGGAGAGTGGCCCAGGTAGCTAAGGGCCTGTACTAATAATGGTGCAACCTTGTTTGTATCCAGCGGGCTGGCATAGGTTTGCTTGCTCAGTTTTTGACCGCTGTGATTCACTATCACTGGCAGATGGACATATTTCGGCGTGGTATAGCCTAAAACCTGTTGTAGGTAGATTTGGCGTGGTGTGGAGTCCAGCAGGTCACTGCCCCTTACTACATGGGTAATCCCTTGAGCGGCATCATCAACGGTGACGGCCAACTGGTAGGCGTAGACACCATCCGCACGGTGGATAACAAAGTCTCCGACTTCAGTTGGTAGGTGTTGTTGATACACACCCTGTAGTGCGTCTTCGAAAGATACTACCCGATCATCAATTTGGACGCGGATAGCGCGCTCATGCATACCTTTCGCCAAGCCATTGCGACAGGTACCGGGATAGATCCCTGGTGTGAGTCCATGCTGAGCGATCTGTTCATCGATAAGTTTACGTGTACAGCCACAAGGGTAGGCAAGGTGGTTATCGCGTAGTTCAGCGACTACCTGCTCATAATCTGGGTAGCGAGTGCTTTGGTAGAGAACATGTTCATCCCACTCAAAACCAAATAATTCCAGCGTGCGAAGAATATCATCACTGGCCCCCTCTATATTGCGGTGCAGATCCACATCTTCCATACGCAGCAACCAGCGGCCATGGTGGCTTCGGGCTTCCAGGTAACTGCCAACAGCCGCAATCAAGGAGCCCAGGTGCAGCGGTCCGGTAGGGGATGGGGCAAATCGGCCGGTATATTGTGGAGTCGTTAGTGTCATGAAAAGTGGTGAGAATCACCAGGATTGGAGCAAAACACGGCATGGTGCTGAACACCATGCCGTGAATGAGCCTTAGCCCATGGTTTTTTCGCGAATCTCGTCGAGAGATTTACAGTCGATGCACATGGTGGCCGTAGGGCGAGGTTCCCAGCGGCGGCTACCGATTTCCAC
>JABURU010000092.1 GCA_014762485.1 Gammaproteobacteria bacterium
GATATCCAGATTTGGACCGTCGAGCATTTGCCGTAAATCATATGGCCGCGTACGGTAATGCGCGTTCACCAGCAGTGCAAACAACTGTGAGAGCAAGGCCTTATTTCGAACTAACTCATCTCGCTCCAGGCGCAACACATGCAGTTGCGATGGTTCCACCTCTATAGGTTCATCGATCGTGTCAACATCAACATCCAGCAGCAGCAGCTTATTGACTACCTGTTCCAGCGGATCATTTTCTGCCCAGCGGATAGGTTGATATAGCTCTACCGCTTTCCACTGTGGGCATAACTCTGACAAGGTTTGTTTAAAGCGTAACTCAAACCCGCGCCCCGTGCCTTCATAACCATGTACCGTAGTAGCAAAAGCAATACGTGAATGATGTCGAACCATCTTCTCCAGCATACTTGCCGGAATCGATGCCGCCTCATCCACAAAGACCATCTCAACCCTGGGAGATTTTGCCAGCAATTCATCGGGAGGCATAAACCGTAACCTGGCACCTTGCCAGGTCACTTGCCCGCGCTTCACTTCGGCATCGGCTATGTACTGTTCAAAATAATCAAAGACCGCATCTACGGCAGACATACGAGGGGCAGTAATAACCAGCTCATGGTAACCATGCTGCATTAACTCATATGCGGCCAATGCCAACGCAGTGGATTTACCACGGCCACGATCAGCGGTTAAGACCGCTGGACGGCGGCGGTGACCCTTGACTACGTGTATCAGAGCCTCAACCGCCCGTCGTTGATCATCGGTTTTATACGGTGCGGAAACAGTCTGTGTCTTGCTAACTTGCTCGGCTAACGAGGCCGCCACCACACCCTGTTGTTGATCGTAACGAACTATCTCCATACATTGTGATAGTTCATCTATGACATAATGGATAAATCGTCGCCCCACGTCCCTACTGTCAAATGGCGGCACCGTTATACGCTGATGTTCTGGATCATCAAACTGTGGCCACTCATCGAATGCTGGAGTGAGTAAGTAGAACAGGCCGCCGGCCTTGAGCGTGCCACTAATGGCACCCATTGCATCCGGGCCAAATCCAGACCATGCATCAAACACGACATTCTGAATCTCTTGCCCCAGATACTGTTGAGCCTGAGCACTACTGGTCGCCTTAATCCCGGCTATCTCATCCTGGGATATCAACAAAGCACTCTCGATATATGGCTGTAAGGTCTCTATCTGTTGATGACACCACGCTCGCTCCCCCGAGAGAACAACCATTCCACGGTGTGCTCTTTGCTTAAGCTGCTGTTGGTAATCTGTTATGCAGGATAAAAAGTCGCTGGTCACAATGTGGCCTATAACGAAAATAAAATCGACTCTACCATGCTCCTTACAAATACGAAATGTCTTACAATATGTTCAAACGATACCAAGGAGTTTGTATGGGCCGCTACCGTCCACCAGCTGCATCCAAATCACCCTATATTACGCAACACGGTTATGACACGCTGGAAAGTGAGCTGAGGCAATTATGGGAGCGCCGTGCCATCGTTACCGAGGCACTATCGGCTGCAGCCGCTGAAGGTGATCGATCAGAGAATGCTGAGTATATATATCGCAAAAAAGAGCTACGTGAGATTGATCGACGGATCCGTTACCTGCAGAAACGTTTACCCGATCTAACCATAGTCAATGATATACCCACTGAGAATCAACGTGTCTTTTTTGCAGCCTGGGTTACACTGGAAGACGAAGAGGGTAACGAATCCATATATCGCATTGTCGGGCCGGATGAACTGGACCCGGAAAAAAACTTCATTAGTATGGACTCACCGATGGCAAGGGCACTAATGAAAAAATCCATCGATGATGAAGTGACCGTGCAAACCCCTAACGGTGAAAAGCGTTTCTTTATCCTTGATGTACACTATGGTGATACAGTGGAATAAATTCTATGTTAATCGATACTCACTGCCATATAGATGTGGATGCCTTTAACGATGATCGCGATGACGTAATTAATAATGCGCATGCCCTGGGCGTGATGAAACTCATCGTTCCAGCCATTCAATCCAGTAGCTGGGATCACCTATTAATGATTTGCCAACAGTATGATGATCTCTATCCTGCCCTGGGTTTACACCCGGTATACCAGGATAGTCATCAACCATCCGATATCGATCAGCTGGAAGCCTACATTCAGCTGCATCAACCAGTGGCCGTGGGAGAGATTGGTCTTGATTACTACATACAGTTTGCCAACAAGGAAAAGCAACAGTTTTATCTAGATGCACAACTAGCATTGGCCAGGCAATATAAACTGCCCGTTATCCTGCATGTACGTAAGGCGCATGATCAGATGCTGAAAAGTTTGAAAAATGCAAAACTGGATGGTGGTATATGCCATGCCTTTAATGGCAGCCTGCAACAAGCTCATCAATACATCAATTTGGGCTTTAAGCTGGGCTTTGGCGGCATGCTGACATATGGACGCTCGCACAAGCTGAAAATGCTGGCACAATCCTTACCGCTGGACTCTATTGTGCTGGAAACGGATGCACCAGACATGAGCGGTGCCCTGCATAATGGCCAACGTAACAGTCCTGAATATTTACCTGAAGTTCTAGAGGTTTTATGTTCTTTGCGCAATATGGATAAAACAACCTTAAGTGAACAACTTTACACCAACCTCACCTCCTGCCTGCCTATCCAGTAAGCACAGATCATTTTACTAACGCCACGTAGTTCTCTATGATCCACTCTTCTTTCGGATTCAAACATCAGCATGACACCCGAGCGTTACCAAAAACTTCAGGCCATACTTAATAGCCGACAGCCCGATCTAAGCGTGCTCATGGAAGATGTGCATAAACCGCGTAATTTTGCCGCGATACTACGTAGTTGCGATGCCGTGGGTGTATTCGAGGCCCACGCCGTGGCACCGGATGGCATTCCTTTCCACCGCCCCAAGGCCGCCGCCGGCAGCACCCGCTGGGTAAAGATACGCACACACGATGCGATTGAAGAGGGTGTACAGCGGTTAAAAAGCCGCGGCATGACGGTCATTGCCGCCCATCCGTCACCGACCGCGATGGATTTTCGCGATTATGATTATACCCAACCCACCACCATCATTATGGGCTCGGAACTGGATGGCTTAAGCGACAAGGCCCTGGAGTTGACCGATGAAACTGTCATGATCCCCATGTCTGGCATGGTTCAATCATTAAATGTCTCGGTTTCAGCTGCCCTGATCCTGTTTGAAGCACAGCGTCAACGCCAGCAGGCGCGTATGTATGAAGCACGTAAAATCGACGATGAAACCTACCACAGGCTGATCTTCGAATGGGGCTACCCCAAGCTTGCGCACTTTTACCGCCAAAGAAAATTGGCCTACCCACCCATCGATGAAGAGACCGGCCAGTTGATACGTGATGCGATCACGGTCCGCTAAACAGGCTATATCCTACATAGGCAATACTGCTTATCACCAGGCCCGCACCCCATACCTGTAGCCACCGTTGGCGCCCATAACGCGCGGCAATAAATAACAGCACACCAGCAAATAAACCAAATATCGCACTGCCAATTAACATACCTTCATTAACCTGTGTATATGGCAATGCCGCCTCCATTCCTTCTCGATAGCGCATGGTTTGTCCTTATTTGATCCATATCATGGTTTATAACATAGCTCAGGTTATGCTCATACCTTTACTAACCAACGGCCCATATCAATGAATGAATCACTGATAATCATATTAATAAGCTCATGGGTAGCGAGTGGAATCTTTTTTTCAGCTATAGATAGAAGCTGCCATCTGATTACCGTCAAAGACAAAATACAGAAACTGGCGCTGCATATAATCGCCGGGCCACTTTATATTTTGATACTGTTGAAGACATTACTCGGTCGAGCATGAGAGCAAGCCAGGTTAGCTGGAAGTATTAACTGAAAGGCAGGAA
>JABURU010000163.1 GCA_014762485.1 Gammaproteobacteria bacterium
GGTGGCGATGCTGCTGGAGGTGAGGCCTAACCTGGGCGGGCAGGCGTGTGATGGCATAGAAAATCCGGAGTTTCCGCATCTACGCCGGGTGGTGTTATTTGATCCGGCTCATTCAGAAGAGACATCACGCCCCTATTCTGGCTTCATGCTCTGGCAGGAAGTGATAAAGCAAGCCGACTCGGTTAGCTCGGAGCAACTGGAGAAGATCAGCGCCGGACTGGATCGGGATGATGCCATTAACATCCAGTACACCTCGGGCACTACCGGCTTTCCCAAGGCCGTAATACTGACCCACCACAATATCCTTAACAATGCCTGGTTCTCGGCCCTGGCAATGCACTTTAGCGAGCAGGATCGCCTGGCGATACCGGTGCCGTTTTATCACTGTTTTGGCATGGTGCTGGCGAACCTGCTTTGCCTGTCGGTGGGCGCAACGATGGTGGTGCCGAGTGAGCATTTCGATGCCGAAAAAGTGTTACAGGCGATCGAGGCGGAGCGTTGTACCGCGGTACATGGGGTGCCGACGATGTTTATCGCCCAACTGGAGCATTCGGATTTTAACCAGTATAACCTCAGCAGCCTTCGTACCGGCATCATGGCAGGAGCACCATGTCCCCCGGCATTGATGACCCGCGTGATGGAGGATATGAATTGCAAGGAAATATTGATTGGGTATGGTGAAACCGAAGCCTCGCCATTAACCCACCTCACGACGCGTGAAGATAGTAAGGAGCGACGGGTAAAAACGGTGGGCACTAACTTACCTCACCAGGAGGTGAAGATAGTTAACACCGACACAGGTGCAACCGTCGCCATAGGGGAGATAGGGGAAATATGTTTTCGTGGTTATCACATTATGCGTGGCTATTATGGTCAGCCGGAGAAAACCTCCGAGACGATCAACGAGGCCGGTTGGCTCTACTCAGGCGATTTGGGGACGATGGATGAAGATGGCTATCTACGTATTACTGGCCGACGCAAGGAGATGATCATACGCGGCGGAGAGAATATCTATCCACGTGAAATAGAGGACTATATCTTCACCCATCCCAAGGTGGCCGAGGTCGCCGTATTCGGCATACCGGATGAGTTTTATGGTGAAGAGGTGATGGCCTGGATAGAGTTACATAGCGGTGAGACGATGGCGGAGGATGAAGTGCGTGAATACTGTAAGGGGAGTATTGCTCATTTCAAGATCCCCAAATACATCTGGTTCGTCGACGAATTCCCGATGACCGTTACCGGCAAGCTGCAGAAGTTCCGCATGCGCGAGATGGCGCTGGAAAAAATGTCGAGTAACCTTAGCGACTAGGCCGTTACATTCCCAGTTGGCCTTTCTCTGATTCACTACGCAACTCATTTACCAATCCCTCTATGCGATTAGTAATGATATCCAGCTCATTGGATAAGGCTCGGCTGATCATTAATTTTAGTTGTTCGTACTGCTGCTCGCTGATGGCGTTGCGAGCGGTATCATCCAGACTTTCCTGAAAACTGGTGACCACATCTTGAGCCCGAGTTAATATTTCTTTTGACATCGTTACACAACTCCTTTCTTCGCCTCTTATTATTAATATAGACCTATTTGCCACAAGAGATGGAACAGGCACATAATTGGACTATTGAATAATAGTCCGTTCGGGATAAAGAATATAATAGAAAAATTGGGAAGTTGTCATATATGAAAGAGGGTGAAGCCAGATTAACCGCGTTGCATTATGGCGACGAGAATGAGGTCAATATCTTTGTTCACGGTTATCGAGCGATAAGCAATGCAGAAGAGATGAAAGGCCTGGCGACTCAGATAATGAAGATCAAGCCTCGTGGTTGGGTATATCTATTTCACTGGGGCTCTGGGCAGTGGCAATTCAAATCAGATATAGACTACAGTAAAAAAGTTAGGCTGACCCTGCGCACATTGGCCAGGGGGATCATTTTACCTTACGTGGCGCCATTTAAAGGCCTATGGACGGTGCTGGACTTTAAGCGTAAGGAGCGCTCAGCCGAAGAGCTGGGGAAACGTTTGAAACGTCATATCTCAAGGATACCGGAAGCCAAAAGTTGTAAGATTAACTTGATAGGACACTCTCTAGGCGCGAGGGTGATACATCATGCCCTGCAGGGAGACTGGTCAGAATATCGTATTAACGATGTCATTTTGCTGGGTGGTGCCGCAGATGCCGAGTGCGAAAGCTGGGATGCCTGCCTGAAACAGATCAAGGGCAAGGTGTATAATGCGTATTCCCGTAAAGACAAGGTGTTGAGCATGACACCGGACAAGCGTAAGCGTATCGGTCGGGAGCCTTTGCTAAAAGGGCATAAAAAAGTTGTGAATAGAGAGTATCCCTCTTTTGGACATACGGATTACTGGAAACGGCTGGATTATATCGTGCCCAGGCTGTGGGATAAATTTAAACCCTCTAGCAAGCTATAAACCTTCCTAAAATCAGGAGAAGAGATAGTGCAACTACTCAATAAAATTATTGTTTGGTTTGTGTTATCTCTCCTGGTTATCTTGTTTGCTGGCTACAGTGTCTATCAATCAGATACCGCCCTGTTACTGGAAGACATCGTCGCGGGTAATGGAGAAAGCCGGCTAAAGAATAAAGCTCCAACACCTCAACGACTAGAACAAACGATACCGTTCAATGTTAACTCTTGGTTAATAGATATCTACAAACCTTCGACTGGCGAAGCTCAGGCCGTGATTATGTTGATACCGGGGGCAGATGAGCATGGTAAGGATGAACGTCGTTTAGTGGCGTTTGCCTATTCATTGGCACGAGTTGGTTTCATGGTGTTGGTGCCGGAGCTTCCCGATTTTCAAAATTTCAGGCTGCGCCCGGAAAATGCGCAGCAAGTAGCATTACTAGTTAAGCAGCTATATCAGCAGGGAGTCGTGAACCGAGAAAGGCCCTTTGGCATCGCGGCATTTAGTTATGCTGTCGGGCCAGTTTTTCTCGCAGCGAGTAGCGCTGAGCTTGTGGAGCAGGTGGACTTTATCCTCGCTGTGGGTGGTTATTACAATATTTATGATTCTGTTAGCTATATAACCACGGGGTATTTTCAGACGAAGGAAAAATCATATTATCTAACACCACACCCATATGCTCGAATGGTATTGGTTGAGAGTCATCTTGAGTTTTTAGGTGAGCATGATCAACGAATTTTACGGCGAGTCATCAACCGATTAATGCGAGATCAAGGTGCACCGGTAAAAGATCTGGTAGCACAACTGTCGCCGGCAGCCAGGGCGCTATATACCCTGGCTGAGAACCGTGACCCTAAAAAGGTTAAGTCGTTAATAGACAGTTTACCTAAGGCAATGAAATCAAATATAGCCTCACTGGATTTGGCTTCGCATCAACTGCACCGACTCCATAGCCAGGTAATCTTGATACATGGGCGTGACGATAACATGATCCCTTTCCCCCAAAGTCAGCAACTGGGTGCAGTATTACCTAATAGTTATGTGTATATTGTGGATGGACTATCTCATGTTGATGTCAGGCAAGATCTAATGGATAGCTACACTTTCTTTCAAGCCATTCGTGCCTTATTACAGCTAAGAAAGCAGGCTTGAACCGGAATAAGCCTGTGATTCTTAGACTATAAACTGTAAAATTTTTACTCGAGATAAAGTCGGGATAAATAATGATATTGGAATCTCCAGATAATCACTGGATGCGTTATGCGATGGAGCTTGCCGTACGAGCGGCAAGGGAAGGTGAAGTTCCCATTGGTGCCGTGCTAGTGAAAGGTGATGAGATACTGGGAGAAGGCTGGAATCGCCCCATCACTACATGTGATCCATCCGCACATGCAGAAATCCAGGCATTGCGTGCTGCGGGTAAGGCAATCAATAATTATCGTCTGCTGGATACTACTCTCTATGTCACACTGGAGCCCTGCTCCATG
>JABURU010000040.1 GCA_014762485.1 Gammaproteobacteria bacterium
CGTTTAATATTATCTGCAACTAATAAACCTTGTATTCGGGACGGATATTGTTATGAAAGAGCTGTTCACATTTGAAAACCTGCCTATGACTCTGACCGTAGGTTTGATTGTTTGGGCCTGGCTGAGCATCTTGTCAGTTGTGTTTTTCGCCTAATACAAGACACTGATTTCAATAAAAAAACGGCTTCTCAGGAAGCCGTTTTTTTATGTGCTTATTTTCT
This sequence comes from Gammaproteobacteria bacterium, assembly GCA_014762485.1. Taxonomy (GTDB): domain Bacteria; phylum Pseudomonadota; class Gammaproteobacteria; order Thiohalospirales; family Thiohalospiraceae; genus JABURT01. The sequence continues at coordinate 222 of JABURU010000040.1, forward strand.
CTTGCCAGTTGCTTCAGGGCAGATTAATCTGGCTTTTTAGCTTGTTCATGGCATTTTTCTCCAACTGGCGAATACGTTCAGCGGAAACACCATATTTACCGGCCAGATCGTGCAGAGTCTGCTTATCATCGCTTAACCAGCGGCTACGAAGGATATCCTGACTACGCTCATCCAGGCTCTCTAATGCGCCACTCAGCTGCTCCAGCATATGGTTTTCGCTGCTCTGGTGTTCCAGCAGCATCGATGGCTCCATACTATTGTCCTGCAGGTAATGGGCAGGGGCATAGTACTGGCTCTCGTCATCATCATTGTCGCTGGCGTCAAAAGTAACATCATGGCCGCTCATGCGGGACTCCATCTCCACCACGGTTTCGGGTTTAACCCCTAATTCGTCGGCCACGGTATTAACCTCTTCCCGGTTAAACCAGCCCAGGCGCTTCTTGGAGTTACGCAGGTTGAAGAAGAGCTTGCGCTGAGCCTTGGTGGTGGCGACCTTAACGATCCGCCAGTTGCGCAAAATAAACTCATGCATTTCGGCACGAATCCAGTGTACGGCAAAGGAGATCAGGCGCACGCCTACCGAAGGATCAAAGCGTTTTACTGCCTTCATCAGGCCGATATTGCCTTCCTGGATCAGGTCCGCCTGGGCCAGTCCATAGCCGGTGTAACCTCGGGCGATATGGACCACAAAGCGTAGGTGCGAAACGATCAGCTGTCGTGCGGCTTCCAGGTCGTTGTCACGGTGATAACGTACCGCCAGCTCTTTCTCCTCTTCAGCAGAAAGTACCGGGATGGTTTTTACGGTTTGAATATACGATTCAATGCTGCCTGTTGGGACGGCCAATTGTAATTCGGTACCGGTAGTCATATATGTGGTTATCCTCGTTTTTTGACTGAATCAATATTAGCACTCAATGAATAAGAGTGCCAAAAATTGCCAAAGTTCCCATATTTTAGTGGCTTAGCGAGGCTCTATATGGCGCAAATGGCGCCCCACGGCCAACCAGGAGCCCGATAAGCCCAGTAATACACCGCTACCCAGCAACATTAATGAGATATCAGAACTTAGCAACTGCAGCTGGAAACCGCCACCGTATAAACCGGTCAGGTGGGCAACCGGATCCTGTAGCAGGTAAATGGCACTATTGACCAGCAACAGTGCAATCAGCCCACCCAGTAAGCCATACCATATACCACTATAGAGAAAAGGGCGACGAATGAAGGCGTTGGTTGCCCCTATCAGTTTGGTAATGATGATTTCGTCACGGCGGTTTTCGATTGCCAGCCGGATCGTGTTGCCGACGATTAATAGCACCGCGATGCCCAATAGCAGGGCCAATAACAGGACTCCGCGCTCAACGATTTCCATGATCGCGAACAGTCGTTGCAGCCACTGCATGTCCAGTTGGGCGATATCGACCTCAGGGTAGGCCTTGAGGCGCTCAATTAATGCTTCAGCCTCGCTGCCATGCAGGCGTGGATTGACCACCAGTACCGCCGGTAGCGGGTTGGTTTGCAGGTTTTCCAGTACCTCGCCAAAGCCGGAGTGAGACTGAAATTCTGCTAGTGCCTGCTCGGGAGAGATGTAGTACACCGACTGGATATCCGCTTTCTGCTCCAGTCGCTGTGCAAGTTTCAAGGCGCGGTCTTCATTAATGCCTGCCCTTAGAAACAGCGATATCTGGGTACTTTGTCGCCAGTCACCGCCGCTTTTCTGCAGGTTATCCATCATCACGTGCAGGCCGGTAGGCATGGCCAGTGCGATGCCGATGACCGCCGCGGTCATCAAGGTGGCAAACGGGCTACGGCTCAGCCGTCCCAGGCTTTGGATCGCCATGCTTAAGTGCAGGGTGAAATAGCCGCGTATGCCGCTGCGCGTAGCGCCGCGTGATGCCCCCTGTGGACGTGGTTCGCCGTGATTCTGGCGCTGTGTAGAGTGGCGTCTCATGTCGGCTCCCTACGACGAGGGTAGCCATCGCCTACCAGCTGACCCTGTTTTAACTTTAATACGCGATAGGGCAGGCGGGCGATCATGTCTAGATCATGGCTGGCGATAAGTACCGATACCCCTACCTGGTTGAATTGTTCAAACAGCCCCATGATCTCCCACGACAGGGCCGGATCAAGGTTGCCGGTGGGCTCATCGGCCAGTAGCAGGGATGGCTTGTGCACGATGGCGCGGGCGATACCGACGCGCTGTTGCTCACCCCCAGACAGGGTAATGGGGAACTGCTTTTCTTTATTTAGCAGGCCAACCATATCCAGTGAGGCACGAACGCGGCGTTCTATGTCGCCACGACTAAATCCAGAAATGATCAGTGGCAGGGCGACATTATCAAATACCGTGCGATCCATCAGCAGGCGGTGATCCTGAAAAATAATCCCCATCTGGCGGCGTACATAAGGGATGCGGCGGCGCGATACCTTGGTCAGGTTTTGACCATTAATCAATAACTGGCCTCGGCTGGGGCGCTCAATCAGGGCGATCAACTTAAGCAAGGTGCTTTTACCGGCGCCGGAGTGCCCGGTTAAAAAGGCCATCTCCCCTTTGTCCAGGTGAAAGCTGACCTGACTCAGGACGTCCTGGGTACCGGGATAACGTTTGCAGATATTGTCGAAGCGGATCATTTCCTGACCATTGCTTTAGCTTGTTGTTGTTTTAGTCGTTAGCGAACAGGGCCTCGATAAATTGTTCGGCGTCAAACGCCTGCAGATCATCGATGCCTTCGCCCACGCCGATATAACGTATCGGTAGTTCCATTTGGCGTGCTATCGCAAACAGGATACCACCTTTGGCGGTGCCATCCAGCTTGGTAACCGTGATGCCGCTCACACCCATGGCTTCGTGAAACTCCCTAGCCTGGCTGAGGGCGTTTTGTCCGGTACCGGCATCCAGTACCAGCATGGTTTCATGCGGCGCCTCGGGAACCTGTTTCTGGATCACCCGCTGAACCTTTTTTAGCTCTTCCATCAGCCCTTGCTGGGTATGCAGGCGACCGGCGGTGTCGGCTATCAGTACATCAATATTGCGGGCCTGGGCTGCCTGTATCGCATCATGTATGACGGCGGCGGAATCGGCGCCACTTCCCTGTGCAATCACCGGGATATCGTTACGCTCTCCCCAGGCCTGCAACTGCTCGACGGCGGCGGCACGGAAGGTATCACCGGCGGCCAGCATGACCTTCTTACCCTGGTTTTGAAGCTGCTTGGCCAGTTTGCCTATGGTGGTGGTTTTGCCTGCGCCATTGATGCCGGTCATCAGGATGATGAAAGGCTGGTGGTCTTCTACTATCAGGGGCTGGCTGCTGGGTTGAAGGATATCCGCCAGGTCTTCCTTCAGTGCCGTTAGTAGTGCCTCGCCATCCGATAATTGCTTGCGTTCAACGCGATCTGTCAGGTCATCGATGATCTGGCGGGTCGTCTCCATGCCGACATCGGCCATTAACAGGTGAGTTTCCAGTTCTTCCAGCAGATCCTCATCGATCTCTTTGGCCCCGAGAAACAGGTTGGTCATGCCCTCGGTCAGGGTGTTGCGGGTTTTTCCAAGCTGAGCCTTCAGGCGACCAAACAGGCTGGTGTTCTGTTCGACTGAACTATCGGGGGAATTTTTTTTGAAACCAACAATCGTGTTTACTGTCGTTTTCCTGGGTTAGGGTATGTTACATATCTTTACGGTATCTTATCATTCT
>JABURU010000246.1 GCA_014762485.1 Gammaproteobacteria bacterium
TTGTTTTTTTTTTGTTTATCTGTTGATGTTAGTAACTTTTACTTCTTCTTTGTCAGCTTCTGTTGTGTATAATGTACAGTCGATATGTTGATAAATATAATGCATTACTTGTTCGCCAAGGTTGTGAACAGTGTCTTCCAGCCTGGCGATGTTGGACCCGTGATTTGAAAAAACTATTACATGAATCGGATGTTCCTCCATGGCTGCGAGGCTATCTCCCCCTGATTTATATCGAGGATGAACTAGCGGCCATTCCCGGTATCTGTATTTGTGAGGGCTTTGAAACGGATAGTGGTGAAGGCTGGTTACCCGTCTGGGAACTGTAAATGGTGTGCGAAAAGTCGTTAAGGAGATTGAAAAAGTCGGCGAAAAATCAGACAATTAGCACCATTATTTTACGCCCCGATTTGGGCCTGTTACTTCATCCAAGATCTGGACCTAGATGACAAAATACATCTTTATTACCGGCGGTGTGGTCTCTTCATTAGGTAAGGGTATCGCATCCGCATCCTTGGCAGCGATCCTTGAGGCTCGAGGCCTGAAAGTCACCCTGTTAAAACTTGATCCCTATATTAACGTTGATCCCGGCACCATGAGCCCGTTTCAGCATGGTGAGGTATATGTCACCGAAGATGGTGCCGAGACCGACCTGGATCTGGGGCATTACGAGCGTTTTGTTCGTACCAAGATGACCAAGTCCAATAACTTCACCACCGGGCAGATCTACTGGGATGTATTACGTAAGGAACGTCGTGGAGACTACCTGGGTGGTACGGTACAGGTTATCCCGCATATCACCGATGCGATTAAGGAAAGTGTTCGTAAAGGGGCCGAAGGTTACGATGTGGCAATGGTGGAAATCGGTGGCACGGTTGGTGACATTGAGTCCTTGCCTTTCCTCGAGGCGATTCGCCAGATGGGCGTGGAGGAGGGCCGAGATAACGCTATCTTCATGCACCTGACCCTGTTGCCCTATATTCCTACCGCCGGTGAGCTGAAAACCAAGCCGACCCAGCACTCGGTGAAAGAGTTGCGTTCCATCGGTATTCAACCGGATGTCCTGTTGTGTCGTGCCCAGCAGGCCATACCCGCAGAAGAGCGTCGCAAGATTGCCCTGTTTACCAACGTTGATCCCAAGGCGGTTATTAGCGCCCTGGATGCACGTACGATTTATCAAATCCCACTCATGTTGCATGCCGAGGGGTTGGATAACATCGTGGTGGAAAAACTGCGCCTGGATAATGCCAGGGATGCCGATCTCTCTGAATGGGAGAGGGTGGTGAACGCGCTGGAATATCCAAACGAAGAAGTGACCATAGCCATGGTCGGCAAATACGTCGACCTGACCGAAGCGTATAAGTCCCTCTCCGAATCATTGATTCATGCCGGGATTCATACCCGTACCCGGGTGAACATTACCTATATCGACTCCGAGCAGATTGAGCGCGAGGGTACCGAGTGCCTGCAGGGAATGGACGCTATCCTGGTGCCGGGTGGATTTGGTGAGCGTGGTGTAGAGGGCAAGATTGAAACTGTGCGCTATGCACGTGAGAACAATATCCCTTACCTGGGTATCTGTCTGGGAATGCAAGTAGCGGTAATTGAATACGCTCGCCATGTCGCCAAACTTGAAGGGGCGCACAGTACTGAATTTAACCAGCAGACCTCTCACCCGGTGATTGGCCTGATCACAGAGTGGACCACCGCTGAAGGTGGTGTTGAAACCCGTACTGATGAGTCCGATTTGGGTGGCACCATGCGCCTGGGTGGCCAGCCATGTAAATTGACCAAAGGCTCCAAAGTACGTGAGCTGTATGGTCAGGATGAGATCACCGAACGTCACCGCCACCGTTACGAGTTTAACAACGGTTATGAAGAAACCTTAAGCAAGGCCGGAATGAGCTTTGCTGGTCACTCTGTGGATGGCAATCTGGTTGAAGTGGTAGAGGTTCCCGATCACCCCTGGTTTGTGGCTTGTCAATTCCACCCGGAATTTACTTCTACGCCTCGTGACGGCCATCCGTTATTTAGTGGCTTTGTGAATGCGGCACGTGATCATCATGCCGCTAATAACGATAAGGTGGTCGATTAATGAAGCTTGCCAATTTTGAGGTCGGTCTGAACTCACCACTGTTTTTGATTGCCGGCCCATGCGTGATAGAAAGTGAACAACTGGTGATGGATGTCGCCGGGCAGATGAAAGAGCTGACTGAACAGTTGGGCATGGCTTATATCTTCAAGGCTTCTTTTGATAAGGCTAACCGTACTTCCAGCCAGAGTTATCGTGGTCCGGGTGTGGAAGAGGGCTTGAAGATCCTCGAGAAAGTCAAAAAAGAGTTTAGTGTGCCGGTATTAACCGATGTACATGAAGATACACCTTTGAATGAAGTGGCGTCAGTGGTCGATGTGATGCAGACACCAGCGTTTCTGGTGCGCCAGACCAACTTCATGCAAAACGTGGCGCGGCAAGGAAAGCCGGTAAACGTCAAGAAAGGACAGTTCCAGGCTCCCTGGGATATGAAAAACGTGGTGGAAAAAATGCGCGAAGTCGGCAATGAGCAGATCATGGTCTGTGAACGCGGCGCTTCGTTCGGTTACAACACGTTAATCTCTGACATGCGCGGTCTAGCCATTATGCGAGAGACCCGCTGTCCCGTTGTGTTTGATGCTACACACTCCGTACAGCAGCCCGGTGGACAGGGTACCAAGTCTGGTGGTCAACGCGAATTTGTTCCCGTGTTGGCACGTTCGGCTGTCGCTGCTGGCATTTCAGGCATCTTTATGGAGACCCATCCCGAACCAGAAAAGGCACTGAGTGATGGACCCAATATGTGGCCGTTACATCTAATGAAAGAATTGTTGACTACACTGAAGCAGTTGGATGAAACGGTCAAATCTGCGCGCTTTATTGAAGACGCGCTATAAGTAGTTATTAATGAAAGAAGAATTGAGATAGGAAATGGTAGATAAGAGTTTAGAAATTGTAGATATTAAGGCCCGTGAAATTATTGATTCCCGTGGTAATCCCACTCTTGAGGCCGATATCATTCTGGCATCCGGCGTAATGGGCCGTGCCGCGGTGCCTTCTGGTGCCTCTACAGGTGAGCGCGAAGCAATTGAACTACGTGATGAGGATCCCAAGCGCTTTGGTGGCAAGGGTGTCACCAGGGCGGTAGGTCATGTAAATAACGAAATCAGAAATGCACTATTAGGCCATGATGTATCCGACCAGGCTGGTATTGATAAGATTATGCTGGAGCTGGATGGCACTGAGACCAAGGCCAAGCTGGGAGCAAACGCCCTGTTAGCGGTATCACTGGCGGCGGCGCAAACGGCGGCTAAAGCAAAGAATGTATCCCTGTTTAAGTATCTGGGTGGTGACGATGCGGTGACCATGCCAGTACCAATGATGAATATCATTAATGGTGGCTCGCACGCCGATAATAGTGTCGACCTGCAGGAATTTATGATCATGCCCGTTGGCGCACCGTCGCTGTCAGAGGCTCTGCGTTATGGTGCCGAAGTATTCCATGCCCTGAAAAAGGTATTAAACGACCGTGGTTTGAACACCGCGGTGGGTGATGAAGGTGGCTTTGCCCCTGACCTTGCTTCCAACGAAGAAGCCATCACCGTTATTCTCGAGGCCATCGATAACGCCGGTTACAAGGCTGGTGAAGATATGATGATCGCCATTGATGCGGCCAGCTCTGAGTTTTATAAAGATGGTAAATACGTCCTGGCCTCTGAAGGCAAGTCATTAAGCTCCGAAGAGTTTGCTGACGTACTGGCCGACTGGTGTGACAAGTATCCGATCATCTCCATTGAAGATGGTATGGATGAAAATGACTGGGATGGCTGGAAGTATCTCACCGATAAGG
>JABURU010000091.1 GCA_014762485.1 Gammaproteobacteria bacterium
CCTTCTTTAACAATACCGTCTTCCAACGCCCAGGATTCATGCCGCGAGAACTGGAAATAGAGATCGGCACTATCCACCGAGTGGCTCATGATTTGATCCAGCACCGATTGCAATTCATTTTCGCTCAAACCGGCCGGTGCCAGCAGAGCCTCCTGAGCGATAGCTAGATGATTACTCATGGCAGGTCACAAAAGACTTTTCGGTGTTCCAGTGCAGGGAAGCTATTACGGACTTTATTAACCTGCTCCAGGTCTATCTCTGAGATCACAACACCGGAGCCTTTGGGTAAACGATCGACGATCGTTCCCCATGGATCAACGATCATGCTATTGCCGTGCGTTTGACGGCCGCTAGCATGGTAGCCACCTTGTCCCGGAGCAACAACGTAGGCCAGGTTTTCAATTGCCCGTGAGCGAATTAAACTTTCCCAGTGTGCTTTACCGGTACTTTCTGTAAATGCCGAGGGTAAGGTAAATATTTGTGCGCCTTGTCGCGCCATGTAGCGGAATAACTCCGGGAAGCGAAGATCATAACAAATAGCCATACCTAACTTACCAAAAGGCGTATCCACCACGGTGATTTCTTCACCATGCTGAATAGTATGAGATTCGTTATAGGTTTCATCGCTGTCAATCAGGTTAACATCGAACAGGTGTATCTTGTCATAACGGGCAACCACTTCACCCTGATCATTAAATACCAGGCAGCAGGCGTATACTTTGGAAGCATCGGGTGACTCAACCGGTATGGTTCCGGCGACTATCCATACCTGGTGTTTACGCGCCAAGTCCGCAATATGCCGTTGTATTGGCCCATCACCGTATGGCTCTTTCTGCGCCACCACATCCTGATCGCCATTACCCATAATGGCAAAATTTTCTGGTAATACGATCATACCAGCACCTTGCTGAACCGCTTCCTCTACCAGACGAGAAACCTCTATCAGGTTGGCATCTACCTTGGGGCCGGAAGCCATTTGAATTGCTGCAATCTTACTCATATGTATACCTGGATGGTTATTACTCTATTTCACCGTCCATGAAGAATTTCCATTTCGATTATATCCTGGGCGGGGCTCCCGGGACGTAACTCCATTTTCTCCATCTCTACGCCCAGTGCAAGTAACCAGGAACGTAGCTCTTCCCCCCAAATGGTACCAACATCACCACCCGGGTATTTTAAGATCAATGTGCTGCCAGGGCTCTTATCCAGAGCCTTAATTGCGGACTGAACTCCTGGCATCATCACGATGCGCATCCCAGTACGGGGGCCAGACCACTCTTCTGCAGTCAGGTGAAATATATTCTTTTCTACCGCATGAAGAAATAGTGGAAAAAATAGGAGTATCAGCAACCGTCTGTACATAGGATGAGCATAACACAAGAAAGCGGAAAAGGAGTTACTTGTCGGCCTTGCTGAGGTTAGTAATTATGGGGTCGTCCCAAGTTCCCTCGATCTTGTAGACAAAACGCGAGTATTTTTCAACATCCAGCAGCTTTTCCACCAGCCACACGGCCATGCCAGTTTGCAAGCCACCCGCCAGGAAACCGGCAACAAAGTAGTTACTGCCGTCCCCCGGGATAATTATGACATCGTGATCATAATCTTTTGCCACCAGCCCGGTGCGACCAGACATACTGATACGTGCCGAAGGAGAGTTTATCTCCATCTTTTTCGTGTAGGCGTTTCCATCAGCCAATGAGATGACGGCATTCGCAGAATCAAAACGGTATCCTTTGCCAAATAAATCTCGAAAATCCAGAGCCAGTCGCCGTGGTAATGCCTGGAAGCTGAAAAGCCCTAAGACTCTTCCCGCACCCGGTTCAATATTGTCTAAGCGCCCATTATTAATATTAAACTTCAGCTCACCAAGCAGTTCATCCATAGAAAATTGATTTGGTGCTCCCGGCCAGCTGATTGTTCCATTTAACTTTAACTCACCACCTCGAATAGGTGTATCAAAATCCAGCCGGGTTAATAAGGTCTCCACGTTAGGTGCTTGCAGGTTCAGGTTCAGGGAGGTTTGGTGTTTCCCTCGCTGATTCCAGATACCAGAGCCATAGAGATTCATAATGGGCCCCGTCAAACTTATACGTTCAAACTGATACTCTCCGTCTCCCTTCGACAAGGACTTAAACCTGGCTCTGCCTAGTAACAAATCCCCGTACTGCAAGCTATCTATATCTATAGAAAAAGGCGGCAAATTCATTTCGCGCTTGGGCTTTTTTTGCTCTTCCTGCTTTGGCTCATCCTTCGGCTCAATTTGCAAATACTCCAATCTTGCTATGTATTGCGTATTCGCAACAACCACACCTTCTGTTTTATCTCTGGTTAGCACTTTAAACCAGTCGGCCAATGGAAAGTTTTGTAATTTACCACTCAGTATTAATGCTGAAGTATTGGGTAGTTGTGGTATTTCGTTACCTACGTGTATTTCACCACGTTCAATCGCAACACCATCGCCTTTATTATCCAGCTTGAGCACCGCACGACCCACTCGATTTTTTGCGATATGAATAACATCGGTTTTTAGATTATATTCTAATGATACATTACTCGATGATGATCTTGATTTACCCAGCGGCGATGGTAAGTCTATTGCCATGCCTTTCATCCTGGTATCTATCAGTAGTTTGGTTTCTTTTTTATTTCCCTGGCTTAAGCGCAGAACGGCATCAATATCAGTTTTTCCATCTAGATAGGCCAAAGGAGAAAACTGTAATTCCCGATGCATTTGGGCTGCCGAAATAGATTCACCACGAGAATATAACTCAACAAGTTTCGTCCTGGTTTCCTTTCTTGTTACCAGTTCAAAATCTATTGGTCGGCCAAACATTTCACCTGACAAGTCAGAGGAGCGATACGTATTTTCATTGAAAAACACACGACCATTAACATTATTAGCCTGCAAACGCCCTTTCCCCAGGCGTGACTCAAACTGAGAGCGTTGAAAATATAGACTGCCATCGTATTTCACATGCCCCTTCACCTTACCCAGCGGTACGGAAAGAGACAGCGCCACATCTGTTTTACCACTAGCCTGCACCTTGCCTACAATCGCAGAAAAAGGTTCTTTTAATGGACTGGATTCAATATAGCGCATGACCTGCATAGTATTACCCGAAGCTTTACCTTCAAGCTCAATGACAGGCTTTCGATAATCTTTTATTTTCAGATCAAGATCATTGACAGGTATCATAACCGTATTGGCAGAACGTATCGTAGTCTTTAGCCCCAGACCATCTGTATATAAATCACCATGTGTATTTTTTAATGATGGCCATTTGGCATGATACGCAAGCTCCATGTTATCGGCCTGGAATTCAACCTCGAACTTTCCCTGCCTTTGTCTAAACGGATACTCTCTTTTTTTCAGCCAACCTCGATAAACAATATTACCCCGATTTCCCTGTCCCCTGACAAAAGCCATATCAAACCACTTCAATAGCGTATCACTCATAATTGGGTAGGGTTGATAGCGGTCTAGATTCTGCAAGTTTGCATTTTCAAATTTAGCAATTAAATCAAGATAGCTATTAGACTCACCAGCCAAAACCAGATCCATCGCAATATCCATATCAACATCAGCACCATTAATATTGATACGGTCACTTGATACATACCAGCTTCCCTGGTGTTGTTTCCATTGCACCAGGCTATTGAGCTCTTTTATAGGCCACTCGCTTCTAAACATATGTGGCATATATACTTTCATGTTATGACTGCTGAGCAATAATGTTCCAGAGCTATCATCCAGCCATGCTATTGCATCTAACCCCTCTATACTCGGTGTCTTGCCCCATGCATTGGTTGCCAAATTGCTCCTTCGTAAGGCAATATCAAAATCATTCACACCCTCATACGCCCAATGAA
>JABURU010000114.1 GCA_014762485.1 Gammaproteobacteria bacterium
TCCCACATCTCTTCTATGCTTTCAGGTGGAATATAATTGTCTATGGCGCCATGCAAGACGTCATAACGCAGGTCTTCAATGACATCGGCAATGCCTTCATCCGCCAATAACTCATTACGTTGCTGATAAATCACCTTACGCTGTTCATTGGCGACGTCATCATATTCCAGTAGATTCTTACGAATCTCAAAGTTACGGCCTTCCACCTTACGCTGAGCATTTTCTATTGCCTTACTCACCCATGGGTGTTCGATGGCTTCACCTTCACCCATACCAAGCTTTTGCATCATGCCGGCGACGCGATCTGAGGCAAAGATACGCATCAGGTTATCTTCCAGTGAGAGGAAGAAACGGGATGAACCGGGATCACCTTGTCGGCCGGAGCGACCACGTAACTGGTTATCGATACGACGAGATTCGTGACGCTCGGTGCCAATGATATGGAGGCCACCTGCGTCTATGACCTGGTCATGGCGTAACTGCCACTCTTGTTGGATTTTGCTACGCGCATCATCATTGGCCGCCTTATCCAGCTCCACTTCAAGATTACCGCCTAATACGATATCGGTACCTCGACCGGCCATATTGGTTGCGATGGTCACCGCCCCTGGGCGGCCAGCCTGTGCAACAATGTCGGCTTCACGTTCATGCTGCTTGGCATTAAGAATTTCGTGCGCAATCTTCTCTTTCTTTAACAGGCCAGAGAGATACTCTGAAACCTCAATAGAAGTAGTACCCACTAGTACGGGCTGTTTTCTCTCTACACAATCTTTAATGTCCATCGCAATGGCATCGAATTTCTCTTTTTGTGTCAGATAAATCAGATCACCATAATCCATACGTGATACATCCCGGTGTGTCGGGATCACCATCACTTCCAGTCCATAGATTTGCTGAAGCTCGTACGCTTCGGTATCGGCTGTACCGGTCATACCTGACAGCTTTTGATACATACGGAAGTAATTCTGGAAGGTGATCGATGCCAGCGTCTGGTTTTCCTGCTGAATCGCTACCCCCTCCTTGGCCTCCACAGCCTGGTGTAAGCCTTCAGACCAGCGGCGTCCCGGCATTGTACGGCCAGTAAATTCATCGACGATAACGATTTCGTTATTCTGTACGATATAGTCTACGTCTTTCTGGAACAGAAAGTGTGCACGTAGGGCAGAGGTAATGTGATGCATCAGGTTGATATTGGCCGCATCATACAGGCTTTCACCCTCGCCTATCAGGCCAATATCCGATAATAACTGTTCGGCTTTTTCATGCCCCTCTTCGGTCATGAAAATCTGACGAGCCTTTTCATCCACACTGAAGTCACCCGGGCCATCTTCCTCTTCCTGCCGAACCATTTTTGGCATCAGGGTATTAATCTTAATATAGAGTTCAGAGCTTTGTTCACCAGGTCCGGAAATAATTAATGGTGTTCTGGCCTCATCAATGAGGATCGAGTCCACTTCATCAACCACAGCAAAGTGTAGATCTCTTTGAACTTTATCTGCGCGAGTGAAGGCCATATTATCGCGCAGGTAATCAAAACCAAACTCGTTATTTGTTCCATAGGTAATATCTGAGGCATAGGCTTGTCGACGCTGTTCATTATTCAGACCGCTAATAATCACACCAACACTCAGGCCGAGGAATTCATAAAGTTTCCCCATCCATTTAGCATCACGCTGCGCCAGATAATCATTCACCGTCACAACATGTACGCCTTTACCGGTAATCGCATTTAGGTAAACGGCGGTGGTTGCCACCAGGGTTTTACCTTCACCTGTGCGCATCTCAGCAATCTTGCCCTGATGCAACGCCATACCACCGATCAGCTGTACATCAAAATGGCGCATATTCAGGACACGCTTACTTGCCTCACGGACAACGGAAAAAGCCTCGATTAATAAAGCGTCCAGAGATTCACCATCCTGGTAGCGCTGCTTAAACTCGTCTGTTTTGGCCTTTAGCTGTTCATCTGATAGTGCAGCCTGTTGTTCTTCTAGTTGATTAATCTGCTGTACTACACCGCGCATTCGCTTGACCATACGGTCATTGCGGCTTCCAAAAAGCTTACGGAATATTTTAGTTATCATGATAAAAAAACAGGCCTCACCCTCAGAAAAAAACCTTTAGATAATACCCCAAAAAGCGCGCTGATTGTGCTCTGATTTGTCACCTAAATAAAGAATTTTGCATAAAAAAAGCCCGGGATATACCCAGGCTTAATTTTTATGCAAACCGTACTTTGCTTTTTAGCGATACGCTGTTTTGATATATCGCTCAGGATTAACGGGGCGACCGTTACGCCAGACTTCGAAATGAACATGGGGACCGGTGGAACGACCGGTGGAACCCATAGTCGCGACGACTTGTCCTTTTTTCACGGTATCACCCACTTTTACATTAATCTCTTTCAAGTGAGCATAACGAGTGACATAACCGTTACCATGGTTTACTTCGATCAAATTGCCATAACCGTAGCGCTCACTCGCCCAGGTAATGACGCCGGATGCAACCGCAACAATATCTGAACCCTCACGACCGGCAAAGTCCACACCTTTGTGATGATCCAGCTTGCCAGTAAATGGATCTGTGCGCATACCATAGAATGAAGAGGTCCATCCACGCTTAATAGGGCGTCCTGCCGGTAATACTTCCGCTTGCAGGTTGCGATTCATCAGCATCGATTCAAGCACACCTAACTGCTGACTGCGATCTTCAATCTGATGGGATAACTTTTCCATCGATGAGAGAAAATCAGGAATCTCTATAGAAGCCTGATTGGCCTCATTGGCAGGGCCACCTTGACCAGGTAGCTGGGCAAAATCAAATTCGCCGCGATCCAGTTTAGCCATCTTGGTTAAACGATCACCCAAGGCGTCGAGACGAATCATCTGAGCCTGCATCTGGCCTAGACGCATCGCCAGGGCATTAACATTTTCCTGGGCTGAGCGTTGGGCCGCTTCAACCTGGGTACGCTGAGCTTCTAGCTCTTCACGCCAGGTCATGGAAACTTCATAAGGAGTCTTGGTGGCATCGGTCTGCCCCCAAATAAAGCCGACATAAGCCATAGCTGCTGGAATGAGAATAACAAACAGCATTAATAAGAATGATGTCTTGCGATGACAAAAAGCCACATGGCCTGAACCACGAATACGCTTAGAGTGAAAAATAATGTTCATTTTTTTATTTATACCCGAAACTTACTCTACTCTTGCCCATTATCTTCAATAGGTTACGATACTATTATCGGCACTTATCGAAACAAATTTTGCAGATTACTTCACAATTCAATGACTTCAGCCAAACAAATAAACACTTTATTATCTAAACTTAAACAAACATCACATATGTTTAAGCAAATAGAGCATGAAAAACGCCTGACTCAAAATCTACGGGCCTTACTGCCCTCCCCTTTGGCAGAAAACTGCCAGGCCGGTGGAATCAAGAATGATACGTTAATCATCTTCACCACCTCAGCGGTATGGGCATCGAAGCTTCGCTACCTGATACCGACCTTACTGGCTGACTTTAGTGAGCATCCAAAATTCCAGCAAGTTACTGAAATCAATATAAAAATCAATCAGTCAACCAAACAACCTGAAACTAAAGGGGCTAACAAAAACCGGCTTACCTTAAGCATGGAAAGCGCCGAACTTATCCGACAAACCGCTGAATCCATCCATGATCCAGAACTGCGTGAGTCATTGCTTAAGCTCAGTCAAAAAGGCATGAAAAAGCCTTCTTAACTCAATACCTTAATTTTGCCGAATATAATTAACAGTTTTTTTACATTTAGGCAACAGTTATCGGCTGTGCATAGGCTATAGGCGCATTCTCAGACTCTTCGAATGTCACCAGTTCCCAGGCATCTTCCTGTT
>JABURU010000277.1 GCA_014762485.1 Gammaproteobacteria bacterium
GAGCCTTTTTTATTTCAAGATTGTCTAATTAAGATGCCTCTGCAATAACCGTGGCGCGTAATGGCCCAGGGTAGCCTTCGATCGTTTGCTTATCATTTTCCGGGTTAAGAAAATCACTTAAGGATTCAAACCGCATCCATTCGGTAGAACGTTGTTCCTCTACCGAAGTCTGGTTTACATCCACTACCCGTACATTTTTATAGCCGCAGCGTCGTAGCCATAACTCCAGCATGGCGATAGAAGGTATAAACCAGACATTACGCATCTTGGCGTAACGTTCCTCTGGCATTAAGACTTCATCATCGTCACCGTCGATGATCAAGGTTTCCAGTACCAGCTCACCACCCGGCTTTAGGCAGTCTCTTAACTCTGTTAAATGATCGATGGGTGATTTGCGGTGGTACAACACGCCCATGGAAAATACCGTATCGAAGCTACGCATTTTTGCAGGCACCGCCTCTATTCCCAAAGGCAGCATGTATACCGGATAGTCATTACCGATGAAATGTTTGATCGCCTCGAACTGCATCGCAAACAAAATACTGGGATCAATGCCTACCACCAGTTGCGCGCCTTCACCGGCCATACGCCAGCTATGATAACCACTACCACATCCAACATCTAAAACGGTCCGTCCTTTTAATGGAGTGATATATGGACTAACCCTGTCCCACTTCCAGTCAGAGTGCCATTCGGTGTCGATATAGACATCATGAATATTGTATGGTCCCTTACGCCATGGATGTAATTGCTGTAAAAGCTCTTTCAGCTTTGCTTTTATATCTGCATCCAGTGTGCTACTGCTTTGCACAGTTACCGCGGCCTGGTTCAGAGCAACCTTATCGGCGGCTAGTTGTGGCAACTGTGAAATAGTATTGCGCCACTGGGCAAGATTTCCATGGCGCTTCTCATCAAATGCCTTTTCTATTTGCCCTGGCAAAATATCTGCCCAGTCGACCATCTCCACATCAGATAACGCTTTAATCAAGGTGTCATATTTCATGACTTATGCGCCAGTAAGGAAACAAAATTTAGGCACTGGAACCATACATCAACCGACTGGAATCCAGCTGATGACAAGCGAGTCTGATGGGCATCGATTGTTTCCGGGATTAATACATTTTCCAAAGCCGTTCGCTTTTGACTAATTTCCAGGTCACTATAACCATTCGCACGCTTAAACTGATGATGTAACTCTATAAACTGTTCGTTTTTTTGTTCAGCATCGAAACATATCTTTTCAGACAAAAGTAAAACACCGCCTGGTACTAACCCCTGATATATAGTTTCGATTACCCTGGCACGATCATCGGGGGATAAAAACTGTAAGGTAAAATTCAAAATCACTACGGATGCATTTTCAATTTTAATATCGCGTATATCCGCACACACAAGCTCCATTGGAAGAACAGGGGTTGATTCACGCAATAATTCTGAAGCCTGTTCTATCATGGCGGCAGAATTATCAACCGCAATCAACTCGCAATCATTTGCTTCGATATAGTGGCCTAATGACAGCGATGCGGCTCCCAGTGAACAGCCCAGATCATAGATGCGTGTATTATCCTGTGCATATTCTCGGCCTATGATGCCAATCAGGTTGATTAGCGTGCTATAGCCAGGCACGGAGCGATTTATCATATCGGGAAAGACGCGTACGACATTTTCATCAAACTGGAAGTCCGCCACCTGCTGAAGTGGCTGACCGTATATATCATCTTTTTTCATTAACGCTATGAACTCCGGGACAATAGAAAATGCCGTGCTATTATAACCCAAGAGGTAACTAAATCTGAGTCAGTCGTGCCATATTTTAAGCTCTTGGTTCATATCACTATATTTCTAATCTCACTATCGCCAAGCCCAAGAATATCCGCGTCATCTGCCGAAGAGGCATGGTTAAATGATGATAGTGATCTTCTAATTACCGATATTAATGAAGGACAGCTAGAATTATTGCCCCGACAAGATACACAGACACTCCACCGTTTACATAGTATCTTTACCATTACCCGTGACGGCCTGAAGAGTGGTTGGTTACCCTTCAGGCAGTGTCACTATAATCTTGATGTAGTACCGGCGCTTGAGGTCTCATACCAGTATCGCGAAATTAATCAGCTTCAACTCGAGCATGCGCACAACATCGGAAAGATATGGATAGAAAAGCAGTCTGTGCAGATGGAAAATATCAGCCAGGGCGGCGAGTTTTGTATCAGTGCGAACGTTAGAATTTTAAAGTCAGAACAAAAACATCAATACATGATTAAAACCGGCCCATTTTATCGTCGATTTCTAGACGGTTATTACCCGTTTCATGTCATCATTGATATCAAGGACCCCAAACAACTCCTGCGGTTACACACCATCAGCCCGACACCTCGTCCGGGTATATCCTGGCAAAAGCAGGCCTCGCAGAACAGAATTTCAGCCGTTTTTTCTGGCAAACTAACCCTATCATTTCATTTCCAGCACAGAGACAAACGATAAAACCGCTATTAAGGTAACACCTTTCGGCTAATATGCCATTAGCTAACATTATGGAATCACAATGATTTTTCAATTAATCCTGCAATTTAACACTTAATCTACGGTTATGAACGATATCGAATAGATTTATTGCTAAAATAAGCGCCACAAATTTATAGGTATTTTATGTTGAAACTGTTTCAATACCTTCTTGCTGTGGCCGTCGCCATCTTACTGCTTCCCGGCTGTGTTGATCGCAGCCCGATGCTAGAACAGGTCAAACGTGATGGTACCCTGACGATCATTACCCGCAATGCATCAACGACATATTATGAGGATCATAGTGGTCGTCCTGCAGGCGTGGAGTACGAGCTCGCCAGATTGTTTGCCGATCATTTAGGTGTCAAGCTGCAAGTTGAAGTAACGCACAGCCTGAAAGACATATTTACCAAGGTGGCTCGCCAGGAAGTCCACTTTGCCGCCGCTGGCCTGACAGTTACAGAGGTTCGTAAAAACTGGGTACGTTTTACTCCCTCTATCCAGGCGGTTACCCAGCAGGTTGTATATAAAAGCGGCTACAAGAAACCCAAAAGTGTATCTGATCTGACCAATACCCACCTTGAGGTGGTAGCCCATAGTAGCCACTCTGAACACTTGGCCAATTTAAAAGAGTTCCACCCTCAGCTTACCTGGATAGAAAACCATAAGCTGGAAAATGAAGAGCTATTAGATCTGGTTACCAAACAGCTGGTTGATTATGCCATCATCGACTCCAATGAGCTGGCAATAAACAAGCATCTGTATCCCGAAATCTCGGTCGGCTTTAATATTAGTAAGCCAGAACCACTTGCCTGGGCATTTCCATTGTCTCAGGATACCAGCCTGTATGATGAAGCAAGCCAGTTTATCAGTGCGATTAAAAAGAATGGGGTGCTCGCAGAAGTACTGGAGCGGAACTACAGCCATATCCAGCAATTTGATCACGTCGGTACCCTCACCTTCCTTGAGCATGTACAGACACGCCTGCCCGAGTATGAAGAAGCCTTCCGTGAAGCGGCCAAACAAAATGACCTGGACTGGCTGCTATTGGCTGCCATTGGTTACCAGGAATCTCACTGGAATGCGAATGCGGTCTCCCCTACCGGGGTAAAAGGCCTAATGATGCTGACTCGCCATACGGCCGACTATCTCGGTGTCAGTAACCGTCGAGATCCCTTCCAAAGCATACAGGGCGGCGCCAAATATATTCGCTTAATGTATGAGCGGCTACCGAAATCCATCACGGATCCTGATCGTATGTGGATGGCACTTGCCTCTTATAATGTAGGCATTGGTCATTTACGCGATGCACGCAAAATTACCGCATGGCGTAAAGGTAACCTGAACAAGTGGGTAGACGTTAAGGA
>JABURU010000331.1 GCA_014762485.1 Gammaproteobacteria bacterium
ATAATAAAGCGCCCATGCTGGCAGCCTGGCCAATACACATGGTACTGACATCGGGCTTGATAAACTGCATGGTGTCGTAGATGGACATCCCGGCGGTTACCGAACCACCGGGAGAGTTGATGTAGAGGTGAATGTCTTTATCAGGGTTTTCTGACTCCAGAAATAGCAACTGGGCAACCACCAGGTTGGCCATGTGGTCTTCCACCTGCCCTACCAGGAATATCACTCGTTCTTTCAGCAGCCTAGAATAGATGTCATAGGCACGTTCACCACGGGAGGACTGTTCGACCACCATGGGAACCAAGCCGGCATTCATTGCATCCAGAGCACCTGATTTCAATTTATCCACCATACTATCCTTTATTATTCCTGTGAGTATCTGGATATCCTGCTCTATTGTTGCTGAGCAGGCCCCATTAACTCGGAAACACTCATCTGCTTATCGGTCACCTTGGCCTGTGACAGCGCCCAATCTACGATCTTACGCTCGATGACCAGTGACTCGGCCTCTGACAGACGATTCTTGTCTGCATAGTACCAGTCTATAACTTCTTGTGGCTTTTCATAAGTCGAAGCCATTTCTTCTACAAAAGAGCGAATATCAGCTTCTTCTGCCTTAATCTCTTTCTGGATAACCACTTCAGAGAGCAACAGACCCAGCTTCACACGGCGCTCCGCCTGCTCTTGATACATCTCACCAGTGATATTCATCATCGATGGGTCCATACCCTGGCTTTGCAGGTTCTGGGCCATCTGTTGAGCCAGGTTCTTCGACTCATTCTCGACCATTGCAGCAGGCGCTTCAATGTCGTTCAGCTCTAACAGGCTATCCATTACCTGCTGCTTAACGCGTGTTTCAACATTATTGGAAACTTCGCGATCCATGTTCTTCTTAATTTCGGCACGTAATGCCTCGACGCCACCTTCAATACCCATGGACTTGGCGAACTCGTCATCCACTTCGGGCAGCTTAGGCGCCTGTACGCTGTTGATCTTAATAGTAAAGGTTACATCTTTACCAGCCAGTTCATTAGCGTGGTAGTCCTCTGGGAAAGCCAGATCGAGGGCAAACTCATCACCAGCACTGTGGCCGATAATGCCTTCTTCAAAGCCCTTAATCATCCGACCAGCGCCCAGATCCAGAGGGAAACCTTCAGATTTGCCGCCATCAAACTCTTCACCATCAATCTCACCGGTGAAATCGATGTTCACACGGTCTTCATTGGCACAGGCACGATCCACATCCTCGTAATCCATACGTTGCTTGCGGATGTTCTCGATGGTGTCATCGATATCAGAATCAGCAACTTCGGTAACCGGCTTTTCAATCTCAACGCCATCGAAATCAGCCAGCGTAACTTCAGGCATTACTTCGAACACCGCATCAAACTCGAGACCTTTACCTGGCTCAATCAACTTGGGCTCCAGGGAAGGCATACCCGCAGGCTTCAGGCTTTCCTGTTGAACGGCTTCGTAAAAGCTGGACTGCATGATTTCACCAGCGACTTCCATACGAACCTGGTTGCCGTATTGCTGACGAACTATAGATAGAGGAACTTTTCCAGGGCGAAAGCCATCAACCTTGACACGTGAAGCCATCGACTTCAGGCGTTTTTCTACTTCGGTTGCCACCTGCTCTTCAGGGACAGTGATGGTCATGCGGCGTTCCAGAGTGCCCGTCGACTCGACAGATACTTGCATTTCAGTTCCTCGTTCTATCTATACATTTATATGTATGTAGGCATGAAAAACACATCAAGAACGAGATCCCGATGCGTTTGATAATTCGCGGTTAATGGTGCGAGAGGAGAGACTCGAACTCTCACGTCAAGGACACTGGTACCTAAAACCAGCGCGTCTACCAATTCCGCCACTCTCGCAGAGGCGCGCATTATAGCGCAAATATGGCACTTAATAGAATGCCTAATTGTAAAGATATTCGTATCAGCAACTATTATGCCTGCCCGAATAATTTTCCAATTATATCAAAGCAATAAGCGTGATGTTAGACCTAATTTATTAAAATCATACCGTATGGTAATTTCACGAAAATTATTTCATATATTAAAAAACCAATACAGCTAGCTAATGATATTATCGATTTTTACAAAACCGAAGAAACACGCTATGATGCCAGTTCATTTTGACATTTCTCAAAATGCACGTTGTTATAGTTTGATATCATTATTCGACTCTTACTTAGAACAACATAAACACAATAATTATGAATATATAAAAAGATGCTCACATCATGGATATAAAGCAAATACGTTTAAATAATCTGCGGGCACTCATTTCTGAAGCGGGTACCATTGCCAGCCTCGCAAGGAAATCCAATACGGCCCCTGCCTATTTGAGCCAGATACTCAATAGCCTGCCAACCAGTACGGGCATGCCCAGATCGGTTGGCGATAAGCTGGCACGAAAACTGGAAGCCGCCACCAATCGTGCACATGGATGGATGGACAGAGCACATGATGAAACATCGCATCATGAGTCGTTGACGATTCATCGGGTGCCATTAATAGATACAAGCCAGGCGGCTCGGGCTATGACGGTAATGGATAATAATCTATATGATACCCAGTATTATATTCCGGTACCTCTGAAAGTCAGTAAACGAGCATTTGCCATAAAAATAACCGGCGACAGCATGGAGCCCAAATTCCTGCAAGACGATATTATAGTTATCGATCCGGAGGTAAAGCCCCAGCCATATGACTTTGTATTATCAATATTGTCCAGTCAATCAGAACAGGTTAGCTTCAAGCAGTGGATTATTGATGCGAATAACTCGTTATTAAAATCATTAAATACACGTTATCCATTAGTAGAGCTTAGTGGTGATGATCTAATTATTGGCAAAGCGGTATATCGAGGTGAACTGCTCTAATTTTACGATTACAAACACACTATAAAAGGGCGGTCTGTGTAGAGCGCCTTTTTTATTGGCTGAACTATAAACACAAAAGCTTGTGCCGTGTTTTGCGAGATGAGTTTAATTCATAGCAGCTTAAGCATGCTTTGCAAGAAAGGATAAACAGACGCAATTACACTCTTCCGACTGTTCGACGTGGGTAAAGTGGGAACGATCAGCAAGAATTACCAGCTCAGACTTGTCTATTGATTGGTGAATTAATTCAGCAGCAGATACTGGCGTACTAGCATCCTGTTTACCAACAATAACTCAGGTCGGTTTATTGACCATGGATAAAGCCGCACGCTGATCCATTTTTTGAATAGCCGCCGCACAGGCACAATACCCACTCCAGTGATGGGTCTGCGATCACATCACGAATACAAGAGCTCGGTTGATAACAAGGATCCGCCCACTGGGGGCGAATCCTTTCATCAGTGCATGTCTTTCAGGTTAAGCTTAGATACCACCCATGCACAGATACTTCAGCTCCAGGTATTCATCCAGGCCATACTTGGAGCCTTCACGACCCAGGCCACTCTCCTTGGTACCACCAAATGGTGCCACCTCGGTGGAGACAATCCCCTCATTAATACCCACCATGCCGCACTCCAAGGCCTC
This sequence comes from Gammaproteobacteria bacterium, assembly GCA_014762485.1. Lineage (GTDB taxonomy): Bacteria > Pseudomonadota > Gammaproteobacteria > Thiohalospirales > Thiohalospiraceae > JABURT01. The sequence goes on from JABURU010000331.1 coordinate 3,539, forward strand.
GGCCACACGCCAGATACGACCAATGTCACGGCTATAGAAATAGGATGCCAGGCCAAACTCGGTATTATTGGCCATGGCAATGGCTTCTTCATCGGTAGAGAACTTAAAGATCGGCGCCACTGGGCCAAAAGTCTCTTCACTAGCGACGCGCATATCAGGCGTAATGTCGGTCATGATGGTAGGCTCAAAGAAGGTCCCCCCCAGGGCATGCGGCTTACCGCCATGGACGACCTTACCACCCTTGGAGGTAGCATCGGCAATATGCTCCTGAACCTTAGTCAGTGCCGCCTGGTTGATCAGTGGGCCCTGCTGGTAATTACCCTCC
>JABURU010000257.1 GCA_014762485.1 Gammaproteobacteria bacterium
GCGTATGATCGTGGAGCGTGAGCTGGAGATTGAGAAGTTCGAGGCCAAAGAGTACTGGACCATCGAAGCGGATCTGGAGGCCGATAAGCAGGCCTTCCCTGCCAAGCTAAACATGTTGAACGGTGAAAAGGTTAAGCAGTTTACCGTCACCAGTGAGGCGCAGGCGACACAGGCCGAGTCCGATTTAAATAAGGCCGCTGCTGGTAAGCTGACCGTGGCCAAGGTTGAGAAGAAGCAGCGTAGGCGTAACCCCGCGGCGCCGTTTACCACCTCCACCCTGCAACAGGAGGCCTCGCGTAAGCTGGGCTTTTCTGCGCAACGTACGATGCGTACTGCACAACAGTTATATGAAGGGATCGATATAGGCGGTGAGACCGTCGGCCTGATCACCTACATGCGTACCGACTCGGTGAACCTCGCCCAGGAGGCGCTGGATGAGATCCGCAGCCTGATCGGTGAGCGCTATGGCGATGATAAGGTGCCAGAGGCACCGCGGACGTTTAAAACCAAATCCAAGAATGCCCAGGAAGCCCACGAAGCGGTACGTCCTACCTCGGCCTACCGTCATCCCGATGAGTTGAAGGATCACCTGAGCAAGGACCAGCATCGGCTCTATGAATTAATTTGGAAACGTGCGGTCGCCAGTCAGATGGTGCATGCGACGATCAATACCGTGGGCGTCAATCTTAATGCCGGGGACGATCAGAACGTTTTCCGTGCCAACGGCTCCATGGTGGTCGACCCGGGCTTTATGGCGGTATACCAGGAAAGCCAGGACGACAAGAAAGATGGCGAGGATGATAAAGATCGCCTGTTGCCGGCGATGGAAGAAGGCGACACTATTACGCTGAAGAAGATTCGACCCGAGCAACACTTCACTGAGCCCCCTCCACGCTTCTCGGAAGCCAGCCTGGTTAAGGCACTGGAAGAGCACGGTATCGGTCGTCCATCTACTTATGCCAGCATCATCTCGACTTTGCAAAACCGTGAATATGTTGAGATGGACAAGCGTCGCTTTATCCCTACCGATGTCGGTCGGGTGGTGAACAAGTTCCTCACCGAACATTTTACCAAGTATGTGGATTATGACTTTACCGCACGTTTAGAGGACGAGCTGGATGAGGTTTCGCGCGGGGAGAAGAGCTGGGTGCCGCTGATGCACGAGTTCTGGGATCCCTTCATCGAGCTGGTAAAAGATAAAGAGCAGAGTGTTAGCCGTAAGGATGTCACCCAGGAAGAGATGGATGAGGATTGTCCCAAGTGCGGAGAAAAACTTTCTATCCGTCTGGGGCGCCGTGGTCGCTTCATCGGCTGTACCGCTTATCCGGATTGTGACTATACGCGTAACCTGAATGAAGACAAGGAACAGGCCGAGCCCGAGGTGGTGGAAGGGCGTAAATGTCCTGAATGTGAGTCGGACCTGATCATCCGTACCGGACGTTATGGCAAGTTCATTGGGTGTAGTTCTTACCCGGATTGTCGTTACATCGAGCCACTGGAAAAGCCGGAAGATACCGGTGTTGAATGTCCGACCTGTAAACAGGGCAAGATGCTCAAACGCCGCGCCCGTAGCGGCAAGATTTTTTACTCCTGTTCGCGTTACCCCGATTGCGATTACGCGGTCTGGAATGAACCGGTTAACGAGCCCTGTCCCGAGTGCGAGTGGCCGATGCTGACGATAAAAACGACAAAGAGAAGAGGCACGGAAAAGGTTTGCCCACAGAAGGATTGTGGTTTCAGTGAACCTGTAGAGCGAGATGATGAAGAGGAGACCTCGGAAGCGAGCTAACAAAAGGTTTTATAATCTGTGCCCGAAAAACAGTTAAATGTAGATGGCGCATCAGGCGCTGTTAAGAATGTCTTTTATTCAAGGCTGACGCATAAGTACGATTTTGCCCGTTATATTATTTATCTGGCGATTGTGATGATGCCGTTGCTGGCTTACTTCGACTATAAAAATGAGTATTACGTTGCCGGTTCGATAAAACTATCGCTAGTTGCACTGTGTATCCTCGTTTTGATATTCATTCGACGCATTCCCAAACACTTCATCGTGCTATTTGCCGTGCTTAGTGCGTTTTTAATGTCATTGATTGGTGGTGTTTCCAAACTGGATAGTGAGTTTGGCATAGTCTGGCTACCTGTATTGCCGTTACTATATCTGTTTCTGAGTAATGTCACCTTAGGCACCATATTGGTGGTTGTTCATTATGTCGTTATCTCCTATGTTTATTTTTCCTATGCGGAGCATGGTATAGAGGGCGTTGAACAACGCGTCTGGATCCAGGCCTCGGTTGCTTATGTATTATCGGCGTTTATTTCCGTTGCTTATGAATCGAGCCAGGCAAAACTGCAAAATGAATTAATACATGAAGCAGAATACGATTACCTGACCAACATCTACAATCGCCGTGGCATGTCCCGTGTATTGCAGGACGATATGGCCTATGCGCGCCGATATAAAGATCCGCTTTCGTTTATTCTTCTGGATATTGATAACTTTAAAACCATCAATGATCGGTATGGGCATGAGACCGGTGATGTCTTGTTAACTGAATTAGGGCGCGTACTAAAAGGCAATGTGCGCGTCGTGGATCATGTGTCCCGATGGGGTGGGGAAGAGTTCCTAATCTCGATGCCAAATACCAGCCTGAAACAGGCGCAGATCATGGCGGAAAAATTACGCCATACCCTGTCTCAGCACGCATTTGAACATGTCGGTAATATTACCGCCAGCTTTGGTATAACCTCATTAGAGGCGGATGATGAGCTGGCTGACTGTATAAAGCGAGCCGATATGGCGCTGTATAAAGCCAAGGATGCAGGTAAAAATCAGCTATACACGGTCACCAAGGAACAAGTGGTTAATATCGTATGACAGCATGGCATATTAGAATGGCGGTTAGAGCGCTTCGCTCTGGTGGTGTTATTGCCTACCCTACCGAAGGTGTCTATGGTCTGGGCTGCGATCCCATGAATGCGGATGCGGTATATCGAATCCTGGCAATGAAGCAGCGCAAAGTAGATAAAGGCTTGATCATGGTGGCGGCCAATATAGAGCAAGTCCTACCATATATACAACCATTATCAGATGAGCAGCTTGCTACCTTGCAACAGACCTGGCCAGGACCGACTACCTGGATTATACCGGCGCGTGCCGAGGTGCCAGTATGGATACGAGGCAAACATTCCGGCCTGGCGATTCGAGTCTCTTCGCACCCGGTAATACAGGCCCTGTGTACGGAGTTTGACGGGCCGATAATTTCAACCAGTGCCAATAGTAGTGGTCGACCACCGGCTCGAAGTGCATTACAGGTGAGACAAGCTCTATCAATATTACCCGATGTTATTCTCTCGGCTGAGCTGGGTGGTAAAGGGAGTGCCACTGAAATACGTGACCTAAGTAGCGGGGCGATTGTAAGAGCAGGATAATCTCCTTAACCGAAGAAGGGGAACGGGTGTTAAGTCTTAGGTAGCAAATAAGTTTGCAGCCACTGGCGGGATCTTATATGTGCCCATCTTTGCATCGATACTCATATTTTTGCTGTTCTTGAAAACATACCCATAACTGTCCAGTATAGTTTCTTTCCTTGCCGACTGTTGAGTCCCGGTTTTGGAGTGCAGAGTATCGTGCAGACAAGCTTGATAGTATGATGCCCGGTGCTGATAAATTATTATGTGTTGTAAGCTCTATAGGAAAGAATCAGGTATGGCCGATAGTCGGCCAATACAAAACTGATCATGTCTATTATACACATCTGACGCTGCCGACGAATAGAGAAGTGTGGATTCGAGTGTGCGCCGATAATTGGCAAAAAAAA
>JABURU010000355.1 GCA_014762485.1 Gammaproteobacteria bacterium
CAGCAGCAATGCCGAAGCCGCACACCGTGCCTCGACCGAAAACGGTACAGCCGCGATTGCTAGCATCGCCGCCGGTGAGATTTATGCATTAAATACCCTGGCCTCCAATGTTGAGGATGAGCCTGATAATACAACCCGTTTCCTGGTTATTGGACGAAATACCACACCGGTAAGTGGTGATGATAAAACCACCCTCTTACTGTCTGCCAAAAACCAGCCCGGTGCTTTATTCAAGTTACTGGAGCCGTTTGCACGTAATGATATCTCAATGAGCCGTATTGAATCCCGTCCTTCTCGTAAAGGCAACTGGGATTACGTCTTCTTTGTAGATATCGATGGCCATCAGGATGACCCGCTAGTGATGCAGGCATTAACCGAGCTGGAGAAGGAAACCACGCTATTTAAGGTGTTAGGTTCTTACCCCAAGGCTGTACTGTAACTTTAAACGAGCATTTTCCCATGACAGACTTTTTAAAATTGGCTGTGCCAGGCGTACAAAAGCTGGCTCCATACCAGCCAGGTAAGCCGATAGAAGAGCTGGAACGCGAATACGGTGTGCACAATGCTGCCAAGCTGGCATCCAATGAAAACCCGCTAGGGCCTAGCCCCCAGGCGATCAGTGCAATGGCATCAAGTGCAAAAGATGTCTGGTTATACCCGGATGGGAATGGCTTTGAGTTGAAACAGAAACTGTCCAGTAAGCTTGGGGTATCGCCGGATATGATTACCCTGGGTAATGGCTCCAGTGACATTCTACAGTTCATTATGCAGGTGTTTGTCACTAGCGACAGTGAAGTCATCTTCTCTCAGCACTCTTTTGCTATTTATCCTATTTTGACCCAAATGATGGGAGCGACATCGGTAGTCCCTGCTGCAAAAGAGTGGGGCTATGATCTGGAAGCGATACTGGCGGCCATTACAGACAAAACCCGTATTATTTTTATTGCCAACCCCAACAATCCCACCGGTACCTGGCTGACAGAAGCAGAAATTGCCTCATTTCTTGCTCGCGTGCCGGAGCAGGTCATTGTGGTACTGGACGAGGCCTATTTTGAGTACGCCATTGATCCGGCGACAGAGGCCTCTGGGTATCCCGATGGGCTGCAGTGGCTAGAAAAATATCCCAACCTGCTGATATCACGTACTTTTTCCAAGGTCTATGGCCTGGCCGGTGTTCGGGTTGGCTATGGCATTAGCCATCCGCAATTAACCAACCTGATGAACAGGGTACGTCCACCATTTAATGTTAACAGTATTGCACTGGTAGGCGCCGCCGCTTCGCTGGATGATGAAGAGCACCTGGCTCGTTCAGTGGCCACCAATGCGGCGGGGCTGAAGCAATTAATGCGTGGCTTTGATGAGATGGGGCTGGGCTATATTCCGTCCGCGGCCAATTTTATTTCCGTTGATGTCGGTCGAGAGGCGGCGCCGATCTATGATGCCTTGTTATATGAGGGTATCATTGTCCGCCCTGTGGCGAATTACCAGATGCCCAATCATCTGAGAGTTACCGTTGGTACAGAAATACAAAACTCCGCCATATTAACGGCGCTGAAAAAGGTTCTTGCGTGATAGAACAACTTACCCTGATAGGTCCTGGACTGATCACCGGTTCTTTGGCACTGGCATTAAAACAGGCCGGGGCGGTACAGCGTGTCACCGCCTGGGCACGACGCCAGGAAACGATCGATCAGGCACTGGCATCCAATGTCATAGACTCGGGCTCCACCGACATGGCCGAAGCCATTCAGGATGCCTCCATCGTAGTATTGGGCACACCTGTGGGCGCTATGGCAGAGGTGCTGGAACAGCTAAAGCCTCACCTAACCGATGAGATGATCCTGACTGATGTGGGTAGTACCAAGGGCAGTGTGGTAGAGGCCGCGCGTCAATCACTAGGCACACTGCCTGCCACATTTATTCCTGCACACCCCATCGCAGGCACTGAAAAAAGCGGTGTTGGTGCCGCGTTCGCTGAACTCTATCAAGGCCGCCGTATTATCCTCACCCCGGTGGATGAAACTAACGAAGCATCCCTCTCGGCGGTAAGCAGTATGTGGGAGCAGTGTGGGGCAGAGGTGATCTCCATGGGGGTTGAGCACCATGATGAGGTATTGGCGGCAACTAGTCATTTGCCTCATATGCTTGCCTATGCCCTGGTGGATACCCTGGCGAGGATGGATGAGAGCGAAGAAATCTTTGAATACGCGGCCGGTGGTTTTCGTGACTTTACTCGTATTGCCTCCAGCAACCCCGATATGTGGCATGACATATGTATTGCCAACAAAGAGGCTTTGTTGAGTGTGTTACATCGCTTTAGCGAAGATCTGAACCAGTTAACCAGGGCTATAGAGCAAGGTGACAGTGCCTATTTGCTGGACACCTTTGCACGTGCCAAGGGGGCACGTGATCGATTTGCCGAAAAGTTTTAAGGAAGTAGTTTCATGAGCCTGACCTTTGTCGTCTCCCCGGGCGGTCACTTGACCGGTCGTATACGTGTACCGGGTGATAAATCCATATCTCACCGCTCGATTATGTTTGGCTCGATTGCCGAAGGAACCACTCGTGTTAAAGGCTTTCTAGAGGGCGAAGATAACCTGGCCACACTTAATGCCTTCCGCGCCATGGGGGTCGAAATAGATGGCCCACTGAATGGTGAGGTGACGATACACGGCGTTGGCATGCATGGCTTGCGCGCTCCGACAGAGCCTCTTTATATGGGGAATTCCGGCACATCGATTCGCTTGTTGTCCGGCCTAATGTCAGCACAACAATTTGATGTCGAAATGACCGGTGACAGCTCATTGTCCAAGCGCCCCATGCGCCGGGTGACGGCGCCTTTGGCCGAGATGGGGGCGGAAATCCTTACCGAAAAGGATGGCACCCCTCCTTTAAAAGTACAGGGTGGTAAGTCACTAAACGGTTTGCACTACGACATGCCGATGGCCAGCGCGCAGGTAAAATCCTGCCTGTTACTGGCCGGTTTATATGCCGAGGGTGAAACCTGTGTCACTGAGCCTGCGCCTACCCGTGACCATACAGAGCGTATGCTACGAGGCTTTGGTTATGATGTTCGTACTGAAAACAACAGGATTTGCCTAACAGGCGGTGGCAAGCTTACGGCTACCGATATCGATGTACCCGCCGATATCTCTTCGGCCACATTCTTTATGATAGGCGCCGCGATCAGTGAAGGTAGTGATATCACACTGGAGCATGTGGGCATTAATCCGACGCGCATTGGGGTAATCAACATTTTGCGTCTGATGGGGGCAGAACTAACGCTGGAAAATGAATGCGAGGTTGGTGGGGAACCAGTGGCAGATATTCGTGTCCGAGGGTCTAAACTTAAAGGTATCCAAATACCGGAGGAGCAGGTGCCTCTAGCCATTGATGAGTTCCCAGCATTATTTGTTGCAGCCGCATGCGCTGAGGGCGAGACCGTCCTGACCGGTGCACATGAACTACGTGTTAAGGAAAGTGATCGTATCCAGGTAATGGCGGATGGCCTGCAAGCCCTGGGCGTGAATGCCCAGCCCACCGATGATGGCATGATTATTCAAGGCGGTACCATAGGTAGCGGTACGGTCGAAAGCCATGATGATCACCGTATTGCGATGTCTTTTGCCATGGCCGCCCTGAGGGCGACCGGGCCGATAACTATAAAAAATTGTGAAACCGTAGGGACTTCGTTCCCCGGTTTTGCTGCTCTCTCACGGGATGCCGGATTAAGAGTGGAACAACAAGGTGGATAATTTATAAATGAATTTAAGTAATACACCCGTTATC
>JABURU010000073.1 GCA_014762485.1 Gammaproteobacteria bacterium
GGGTGGTGTGGCTTAGTGGCAGGCCGAGTGGTGCCTGCGACCAGTGCAGGATATCGATGTCCTCCGGGCACTCTGGCAGGCTCCACAGGCCTCCCCAGATACCGCTCGGTGGGCGTTGTTGTAGCAATACATGCCCTTGTGCATCTTGCAGGATCAGCATGTGACAACGTTTCACCGGTTTGTCTTTCTTCGGCTTGCGGTGCGGCAGTTCAGCTTGACGGCCCTGTCGCCTGGCCTGGCAGTGGTTGTGAAATGGGCAGTGGTCACAGTCGGGTTTGCTGCGTTTACACAGTGTGGCGCCGATATCCATCACGGCCTGGGTATAGTCAGCAATGCGTTGCCTGGGAGTGAGCTCTTCTGCCAACTGCCACAGCTTATTTTCGGTTTGCTTTTCACCCGGCCAACCTTCAATCACATAGAGACGGCTTAACAGGCGTTTGACGTTGCCATCCAGGATGGCGTGACGCTGTTCCATCGCTTGAGCCAATATGGCGCCCGCAGTAGAGCGACCGATGCCGGGCAGGGCGATCACCTGGTCAAAGTCTTCAGGAAAACGACCTTGATATTGCTGCTGGATAATCTGGGCGGCCTTGTGCAGGTTACGTGCACGGGCGTAATAACCCAGGCCAGTCCACAGGTGTAATACTTCATCCTGTTTGGCCATCGCCAGGGTGGCAATATCGGGGAAGCGTGTAATGAAGCGCTCGAAATACGGAATGACGGTGGTAACCTGAGTCTGCTGCAGCATGATTTCAGAGATCCACACGCGGTATGGATCAGAGGATTTCCATGGCAGCTCTTTTCGACCATGCTGATCGAACCAGACTAACAGGCGTTCAGCGAAATGTGCTTCGGACATAAGTGACGGACACGGTGTAAGTTAGTGATGACAAGGCCGCTAGAGAGTCGGTATGTCCTGATCTTTTACTTCCTTTGCGGGCGCCGCATCATGATCGTCAAGGACCGGCTCCAGGGTCGCGCTAGAGACCTCGGGCTGAGTAGGTAGCTCGGCAGAAACCTGGGTTTTGACCGAGCGATTTTCCAGCTGTTTAAAGACCTCTACCGCCTCGGCACCCAGGCCAGATACGGCGGTCGCGACTTGTGGTCCAAAGCGTTTACGTACCATGTGCCGGCGAGGTCTTAATGTTGGAGTGAGCAGGCCTTCATCCACGCTCCAGGCGATATCTGAGACGATGAAGGTGGCAATCTGGACAGGAAAAGGCAGCTTGTTTAGCTGCTTTTGAATCTTATTCAGGATCACGCCTCGCAGCGGGTCGGTATCATATTTATTGGCTTCTGCGCCCTCTAATCCCATCTTGGCGGTGATCTCATTCCAACTGCTGCGATGCAGAACCACAATCGCACATAACGTATCGGTTTCACCTATGATCATGGCATAATCAAACAGCGTGTCGCTGATAATACAGGCCTCGAGTAGCTCGGGGTTCACCTGGTGCTTGCCAATGGTGAGTTGTTCAGACAGGCGACCGGCGAGGTACAGATGTTGATTGCGGTACTCGGCCGAGTCCTGTGAATGAAAATACTCACCAACCATCAGAGGCTGGTCGGTGGCTTCGCCCATATAGCCAGGGGACATGCTATTGTCGCTGCCGATATTAAACTGGGTATCAACACCCACCTTAATTTTATAGCCGGGGATGGACATACCAATACTATCTGGGTAGTTGTCGACTACGGTATTCAGGCTTACCAGGCCGGTGGCTTCGGTCATGTGGCAACCCTGCATGATGTTAATCCCCATGCTACAGAATAGTTCCGCCATTTGGGGGGCCAGTGGGGTACCGGTAGAGATAACACGGCGTAACCGGTACCCGACAAGAAGCGGCATTATCGCGTGGCTGGACATGCCTTTTAACACCGGCCAGAACATCGCCATCGGCTGGAAGCGGACGTGTTTTTGTTCTTGCTGGAAGTTGGCCCAGCCGGCCTTCACCGCGGCTTTAAATAACATGCGATCAATGAACACGCGTTCTGCCATATCCTGCTCTAACTTACGTGCAAGACGGGTCAGGAAGTGTGACTCGGTGACCATGATGGAAGGATTCAACTCCACCAGGTCGTGATCTATCATCTCCAGGCTACGGCCAAAGGCGACAACCGCGCCCGACATCATCGGAATAATATAGTTACAGATGCGATCAACGATATGAGTCAGGGACAAGTGTGAGTAGCACAGATCGGTTTGCCGGACAGCGTACATCTGCATGACCGCGCGGGCATTGGTCAGCAGGTTCAAGTGAGTGAGCATAACCCCTTTGGGTTGCCCCGTGGTACCCGAGGTATAGACGATGGTACAGACGGTATTGGAGTCACTATAACGTTCATGCAGGGGACCGCCTTCAACCGGCAACCAGTCCTTGGCAATGACGATGCGCTCATCACCCAGAGCCTTTACTTCTTCCTCCTGATCATCGCGTACTTCCAGCAAAATAATACGTTGCAGGTTACCTAGACGGCTATGTATCGGAGCCAGTTTTTGCCAGGCCGCCAGATCCTGTATTAACAGAATTTTGGCGGCGGAGTCGTGAATGATAAAGGCGGTATTATCCAGCGATTCGTTGGGGTAGATGGGGACCGTCACCAGGTCCTGGACGATGGCAGCCTGGTCGAAAATTACCCACTCTTTACAGTTGGGTAGCATGATGGCAACACGATCACTTTCATCCAGCTCTTCTCGCTCTAAGGCCCCACGCCAACGGGTCATCTCTAGGCCCAGCGCCGCCCAGGAGACACTGCGCCACTCACGGCGTTTCTTGTCGTACTCACGGTAGGCCACCGTGGCAGACAGCCTGCGTACGCGGTCAAAGAAAAGGGCATCCAGTGTCTTGGTAGCTTCAGATGCGACGTTATTTTTTTGTGCCATCGGTATTGTTGTTGCCTGTAAAAACGAGTGCCGCTGACATTATCGGCCGCTATCATCCCGTTGTGAAATTTTTTCTGTCTGTTAGATGGTGTAGAATCCACATTTACCAATATTGATACCCATATATCAAGTGTGATCGCGAAACTTTTCTATGCAAATAATCCTAAATGGTGAAACAAAAGCGCTCCCTGATTCTTCAACGGCTCAACAGCTGGTCGAGTTGTTGGGCCTGGCCGACAAGCGGCTGGCGATGGAAGTGAATCAGGAGATTGTCCCGCGTAGTACCTATGACACCCATATCTTGAAAGAGGGTGACAAGGTAGAAATCGTTCATGCCATCGGTGGTGGCAGTGGCCTGTTTTAACAGGTGAATACAGGAATAGAACATGTCAGATAATGAAATACTTAAAGATGAGCCATTAATCATTGCCGGCCAGAAATTTAATTCGCGCCTGCTGGTGGGCAGTGGCAAGTACAAGGATCTGGAAGAGACCCGCCTGGCCACCGAGGCCAGTGGTGCCGAGATCATCACCGTGGCCATTCGTCGCACCAACATCGGTCAAAACCCCAATGAACCGAGCCTGCTGGAGGTAATTTCTCCAGACAAATATACCCTGCTGCCAAATACCGCAGGCTGTTACAACGCTGAGGATGCCGTGCGTACCTGTAAACTGGCGCGTGAGCTACTGGATGGACACGATCTGGTGAAGCTGGAGGTGCTGGGCGATGAAAAAACCCTGTTTCCTGATGTGCAGCAGACCCTGAAGGCGGCGCGTGAGCTGGTTGACGATGGCTTTAAGGTCATGGTCTATACCACCGATGATCTGATCATCGCCAAGGAGCTGACATGGGGTGTGTGGCGGTGATGCCGTTGGGCGCCCCGATCGGTTCTGGTCTG
>JABURU010000039.1 GCA_014762485.1 Gammaproteobacteria bacterium
GGCAATGAGGGCGTTCACTGGCCAGGGCCAGGGCGATGGCACCGCTGCCGGTTCCCAGGTCGGCAATGTTCCAGTTGGCATTCGGTGGAATCAGCTGCAGGGCTTGCTCGACCAGGTGCTCGGTCTCGGGACGTGGTATCAGGGTGTGCTCATTGACCTGGATGTCCAGTGTCCAGAAGCCGGTAGAGCCCACAAGCTGGGCCACGGGACGTCCTGCCTGGCGTTGGGCAATGAGTGCTTCAAAAGCACGCTGTTGACTCTCGGAAAGGGGCTTATCCGCCCATGTGATCAACCAGGTACGAGTGTGATCAAGTACGTGGGCGAGGAGCAGTTCGGCGTCCAGCCGGGGGGTGTCACTATCGATTTGAGCGGTGGCCCACTCAAGGGCCAGCTTGATATTCATATCACCCGTCGTTGGACATCGCCGCCAGTTGATCGGCCTGATATTCATTAATCAAGGGCTCGATCACCTGGTCCAGATCACCTTCCATGATCTGGTCCAGCTTATACAGGGTCAGGTTAATGCGGTGGTCGGTCATCCGTCCTTGTGGGTAGTTGTAGGTGCGAATACGTTCGGAGCGATCTCCAGAACCAACCTGCAGCTTGCGGGTTTCAGCCTGCTCGGCTTGCTGCTTTTCCTGCTCGGCCGCCAGCAGACGAGATTGCAGCAGGGACATCGCCTTGGCGCGGTTTTTATGCTGTGAACGTTCTTCCTGGCACTCCACCACGACACCTGTCGGTAGATGGGTAATACGGATTGCCGAGTCGGTTTTGTTAACATGCTGGCCACCGGCGCCCGAGGCGCGGAAGGTATCCACCTTTAAGTCAGATGGGTTGATATCAAACCCCTGTACCTCATCGATTTCCGGCATGATCGCTACCGTGCACGCAGAGGTATGCACGCGGCCTTGAGACTCGGTCTCGGGCACACGCTGTACCCGGTGGGCTCCGGACTCAAATTTCAGACGAGAGTAGGCGCCTGTACCAATGATCCGGGCGATGACTTCTTTATAGCCCCCGTGCTCGCCTTCGCTGGTGGAGATCATCTCTACTTGCCAGCGGCGTTGCTCGGCATACTTGGAGTACATGCGAAACAGATCGCCAGCAAAGATCGCGGCTTCATCGCCACCGGTACCGGCACGTACTTCCAGGTAGATGTTGTTATCGTCATTGGGATCGCGGGGCAGCAATAGTTTCTGCAGATCCAGCTCTAATACTTCGCGCTGCTCTTTGGCCGTTTTCAGCTCTTCTTCCGCCATCTCTTTGAGCTCGGCATCGCCCTCCTTGAGCATTTCATTGGCAGTTTCGATGTCGTCTAGAGTGGTGCGATATTTCTTAAACGTGTTGACAACAGGTGTTATCTGGGCATGCTCTTGTGATAACTCGCGGAATTTGTTCTGATTACTGATGATCTCGGGATCAGAAAGCAGGTGGTTGATTTCTTCCAGGCGCTCGGAGATGCCTTCCAGTTTTCGGACGATGGATTCTTTCACGGTATTTACTTGTCTTCTGTTTTTAGGCCCAGCAGCTGTTGCGCGGCGGCCAGTAGTTCATTGTTACCGGCAAATGCGGCTTGATTCATTTCGGCAGTAGGTTGGTGGATCAGCTTGTTGGTGAGGCCATGTGCCAGTTCCTGTATGACGTCAGCAGTGTCTTTGCCATTTGCTAATTGACGCATGGCCTTGTCGACAGCCTGGTCGCGTTGTGACTCGGCATCCACACGGAACTGCCGTATCAGTTGAATTGCTTCCAGTGAACGCACCCAACCCATGAAATGAGAGACCTGGCCTTCGATGATATCTTCGGCCTGCTCTGCAGCCGCCTCGCGGGTTTTCATACCTTCCTGGATAATACTTTGCAGATTATCAACGGTGTACAGGTAGACATCGTCAATCTCGCCCACATTGGCATCTATGTCTCTGGGTACCGCTATGTCCACCATTAGAATGGCGCGATGCTTACGCCCTTTAATGGCGGTGTTCATCATCTCTTTGTTGATAATGGGAGCCTGTGCTGCGGTAGACGAAATCACGATATCGGCTTCGGCCAGGTGTTTGGGGATCTCGCTCAGTCCTATGGCATAGCCACCCAGTTCGGTGGCTAACACGCGGGCTTTTTCTACTGTGCGGTTGGCAATAATTAGCCGGCCAATGCCTTGTTCTGACAGGTGGCGTGCAACCAGCTCGGTGGTATCGCCGGCACCGATTAACAGTGCAGTGTGCTTTTCCAGGTTGCTGAAAAACTGCTTGGTCAGGCTAACGGCGGCAAAGGCGACCGAGACGGGGCTGGAGCCGATCGCGGTGTCAGTTCGTACCTTTTTCGCCACGGTAAAGGTTTGTTGAAACAGGCGGTTAAGCAGGGAGCCTACGGTACCGGCATCGGTCGCGGTAGAGAAGGCATCCTTCATTTGACCAAGGATTTGTGGCTCACCTAGTATTAAAGAGTCCAGCCCACTTGCCACGCGCATGATCTGTTTGACCGCCGATGAATCCGGGTGGGCATAGACATAAGGACGCACGTCCCCGGGGTTAAGTTTGTGGTACTCACAGAACCAGCTCAATACCTGTTCAAATTCTTCTGCATTCTCGGTTTCACAGTAAAGCTCAGTGCGATTACAGGTGGAGAGAATGGCGGCCTCATTTACAGAAGGCTGGGCAACTAGCTCACGCAGGGCCGACTGTAGCTGTTTGGGATCAAACGCTACCTTTTCCCGAATATCTACCGGGGCTGTTTTATGATTTATTCCGAACGCAAGTAGAGACATGTGTGCTTGTACATCTTTAGGCAGTGGTGATTTTGCGCGATGCGCGATGCGAATACAAGTTTTCTATTTGGAACTTATCGTTATTGATCATGCTCAGACCTGATATTGAGGCTGAAATTGATCAATAAACTCCGGTATAGTTCATAACCATGAAAAACGATATTTTCCCTGGAGGTCGGATGCGTGTACTCACACTAATTATAGGTGCAGTGGTTAGCTTTGCCGCCTGCAGCCCTATGAGTATGCCGCCTCGCCCTCAAGTTAGCGTTGAACAGGCCAAAGCCGCCTATCAGGGGGAGCTGACACCGGATCTGATGCACGCCCTGTTGTTGGCCGATATGGCTTTTAAGCGTAATGAGCTGAATATTGCGGTTGATAATTACGCCTTTGTTGCAAAAGTGACGCAGGATGCTGAAATTGCCGAGCGAGCAACCCGTGTGGCGTTTTATGCCAAGCGGTATAAGGTGGCGCTGGAAGCGGCTCAAATTTGGGAGCAACAATCTCCAGAGACTCGCGAGATTCCTCAGATCATGGCGATGTTGCACTTTCGTTCCGGGGACATTGATTCCAGCCTGACATACTGGCGTAAGATCCTAAACTCAAACGGGCATACGGCGGAGCAGATCTTTTTACAGGTAAGCCGGGTATTGGCCAATGAGGCTGACAAGGAGGCTGTATTACGCCTAATGCAGGCGCTAGTTGCCGAATATGAACAGCTTCCGCATGCCCACCTCGCTTATGCCAGGCTGGCATTGGAGGCGAATGACTTTCCCCTGGCTCATGCCGAGCTGAATAGAACTCTGCAATTAAAGCCACACTGGTGGCGCGCCAATGTTTTGCGTGCGCAGACCTATAGTAAAGAAGATAAATGGCAAGAGGCGGAGGACTCTTTGGCGCAGGCGGTTAACAGTCGGCCCAAGGATGCCGAGTTAAGATTGCGCTATGATCGCCTGTTGTTTGAGCGCGGTTCATACCATAAGGCGAAAAAACAATTCTCGATCCTGCAG
>JABURU010000223.1 GCA_014762485.1 Gammaproteobacteria bacterium
TTCAACTGTGGGCCAGGTCGAAGGGGGTTCAGGCCATTGGCTTTCTTGCGCATCTGCACCTGCCCGGCTGGTGCGTTCTCTCTCCGTTCGCCCGCCTCAACGGACATGCCACTCGCGATGGCATGTGTACCGCCATCCACGGTGGACTTCCAGGCCTGGCCAAAGACAAAGATGACCTTGCCCGCCTCATTGGCTAGCGCCGCCTGCGGCATGGCCATTACCAGTATAGATAGCACCATGGTCGAAATCGCATACCATGGAGCAGAAGATTTAAACTGTTTGTTACGCTGCGTATTCATAGCGTCACCTCGCGAAATATCGCTTGATTGACATACCGACCGTCAATCGATCGTAGTCGTATAAAACTATACTCGACTGGGCGTCGGTATAACTTAAATCCAGAGCAGCTTCCCATTGCCTGTTTGGGACGTATGTCACACGCAAACTGGCAATATGCACGTTATCTGTCCGAGTCTGGCCTAAATACGGTTCCTTGTAGTCAGAATATAGGCCAGCCAGGCTGGTGTCTGCCGTGAACCGCTTCATAAAACGCGCTTTTTTCCTGTACTGTAGCGCCAGGTAATCTCTGGCATATGGCGAGTCTATCGTTTTGGTTCGATCTTGTGACAGGCTGAACACCAACTGATCACGCCCATTATTTAATGGTAGTTGCATCCCCAACTGGTAGACATCGGCATCTTTTGTGCTCTGTTCCGGCAGATACTCCAGTTCACCGCGACGAATGAAGTACAATGGTTTCACCCAGTGTTGCCCATGTAACACCAGGTAAAGGTGTCGAGCCTGGTTATTCAACTTATCGGCAACCTCCGTCTGGCTTTGTTGCCATACCACTTGATAGCGTTGCGGTAACTGCCAGGCCAGCTGCAGCTGACGTTTATCATTATTAACGAACTCGGCATCAGGATACTGGTTGCGGCGCAGATCGAGCGCGGTCATCAGGCGATGCTTACTGCCAACTCTCTGTATCCATTTCGCACCTGCCACGGCCTGCTCATATATCGATGCGGTTTCGGTACTGGTATCGGATAGCTCAAAGCCAAGAAATATCGAGCTGGCCGTGGCACTGTTGGCATTACTGTCATTGCCCAGTTGAACACCCAGATAGGCTTGCAGACTGGTTCTTTTTTGTCGCTGTTGTAACTGCTCAAGTAGCCTGTTAGCAGGCTGAACATAGCGGGATGCTGTAGACTGCTTTAGTAAGAGATTTAGTTCTCGAATGGCATTCTGATCATGCCCCAGTACGGCATAGGTATTGGCCATTAACCACATCACCTGCGCTTGTGCGGGGTGCTGTATTCGGGCCCTTTCGAGGGAGAATAAGGCGAGGTTGGCCTGCCTGGAGTTGAGAGCCGATTGCGCCAGTAACACATCATAGGCCAGCTGACCGGCATATTGGTGTTCATGACTGACCAGTAAGGTATAGGCATCCGAGTGTTTGCCATCGGCCATCAACTGGCGTGCCTGGGCGAGCAAACCGGGAACCTGGGCCGTCGCCTGCTGTAGATAGCCCCCCATCATCAAGGTGATGAGTAAAACGGGCACAAACCGAAACATAACTCTCCTTTTTCTTATAAGAATTTAACGCTACGGGTATTATCGGCAGCCTCGCTTTCCCGCTATAATTTATTTTTCCTCAACCCAGAGCAGATGTGGAGTTCGATATTACTACTATACCGCTTAAATTTAGACGCTTTCTTGCTGTACTGCGTGCACGAAATATCGAATTCATTCGCGATAAATCCTCCCTGGGCTGGAATGTCCTAATGCCCGTGCTACTGATCGCCGGTATGGCCTTTGCGTTTTCCGAGCCAGAGCGGGAAATGTTCAAGGTGGCGGTCTATGGCGAACAGGCCACGTCTAACTTCTACCAGACGCGCTATGTACAGTTTATCCCGGTATCTGAACTGGAAGACTCCATTAGCAAGGTGGAGCGACACCAGGTAGATATGCTGCTGGATACCCAACAACAACGTTTCTGGATCAATGATAGTTCACCCAATGGCTACCTGTTGGAGCGCCTGCTAAGCGCTAGTGACCTCGACCATTACCAGAAAGGCACCGTCAGCGGCAAAGCGATACGCTATGTAGACTGGCTGTTACCGGGTATTTTGGGCATGAATATGATGTTTTCCGCCCTCTTTGGAGTCGGCTATGTGATTGTTCGATACCGCAAGAATGGCATGCTCAAGCGTTTAAAGGCCACCCCGCTGACGCCCTTTGAGTTCCTAAGTGCGCAGGTCTTCTCCCGTATGTGGTTAATCTTAAGTATCAGTATTGTGGTCTTCATGGGCACCAATCTGTTCCTCGATTTCACCATGAATGGCTCCTATTTGAGCCTGCTACTGGTCTTTGCCCTGGGCTCCATGTGCATGATCTCTTTGGGCCTGTTATCCGCTTCGCGTATTGCCAGCGAAGAACTGGCGGGAGGAATATTAAACCTGCTGACCTGGCCAATGATCTTTTTATCTGGCGTCTGGTTTTCACTGGAAGGTTCGCCCGAGTCGTTACAACAGTTCGCGTTGCTGCTTCCCCTGACACACGTGATAGACGCAACGCGTGCCATTATGCTGGACGGAGCGGGCTTGCTTGAGTTAAGTGATCACATACTGGTGCTGTCGTTATTGACCGTTTTGTTCCTGTTCATAGGCTCACGTTATTTCCGTTGGGAATAAGTCACCATGCCTGAACACCGCCTTTGCGTAGCGCCAATGCTGGATTGGACAGACACTCATGAGCGTTACTTTCTACGCCTGTTAAGCCGCTACACCCTGCTGTATACCGAGATGGTCACCAGCTATGCCATATTAAAAGGTAATCGGCAGCGCCACCTGCATTTTCACCCTAATGAGCACCCGGTGGCACTGCAGCTCGGCGGCAGCGATCCGACCGATCTGGCCGAGTGTAGTGCGATCGGCGAACAATTTGGTTATGACGAGATCAACCTTAATGTTGGCTGCCCCAGTGACCGGGTTAAGTCCGGTCACTTTGGAGCCTGCCTTATGGCGACACCGGAACTAGTCGCCGAATGTGTTGATGCCATGCAACAACGTGTCTCCATACCAGTGACAGTGAAACACCGAATCGGTATTGATGATCTCGACAGCTACGAGCAGCTGCAAAAATTTGTCCGTCTAGTGGCAGAAGGCGGCTGTCAAACCTTCATTGTTCACGCCCGTAAGGCCTGGCTACAGGGTCTGAGCCCGAAGCAAAACCGTGAAATACCGCCTTTAAATTATGGTGTAGTTTCACAGTTAAAGCAGGACTTTCCGCATTTGGAATTTGTCATCAATGGTGGCATTACCAGTCTTAAGCAAGCACAACAATTACTGGAAGGAAGTAATACTGCCACCGCGCTAGATGGCGTGATGATAGGTCGTGAGATTTATCACAACCCGTATATGCTACATAACGCCGATCAGCAACTGTTTAATCAACCATCCCCGATCATTAAGCGCAGTGAAATAGTACGTATGATGATCGATTATATCGATAATCGCCCTTCTACTACCCATGTACACAGTATTACCAGGCACATGTTGGGGCTGTTTCACGAGGTGCCCGGGGCGAAAAAGTGGCGCAGAAGCTTAAGTGAAAGGAAAACATTCGAGCCCAACTGGAAGCCTGTTCTCAACAACTTTGCCGATCAGTTTCAACAAGCAGGTTATTAGCTATATAGTTAAAGTTTCAGCCACTTTGGACGAGTTATATACTAAGCTTTAATAAAGTGT
>JABURU010000088.1 GCA_014762485.1 Gammaproteobacteria bacterium
CGGGCAAGACGGTGGTACGCCC
This sequence comes from Gammaproteobacteria bacterium, assembly GCA_014762485.1. Lineage (GTDB taxonomy): Bacteria > Pseudomonadota > Gammaproteobacteria > Thiohalospirales > Thiohalospiraceae > JABURT01. The sequence goes on from JABURU010000088.1 coordinate 23, forward strand.
GGTGAAGATATTAATGTGGAAACGGTCTGGTCTGGCAATACTGGTAATGGTGTGCGAATTGCCATAGTCGACGACGGACTGGATATTAAGCATGAAGACCTGGCATGTAATGTCGTTGAAGGTGCCAGCTATGACTATCTTTATGGTGATACCGATCCTACAGATTTACCCGAAGATGATAGCCCATACCTAAATGGGCATGGGACTGCGGTAGCTGGTGTGGCCGCAGCAGTGGGTGATAATGGTATAGGGGTTCGAGGCGTCGCACCTTCTGCTGAACTGGTCGGATATTCTCTCCTCGATAACGCCACCTATGCCAATATTTCGGATGCCATGACTCGTGGTAGTAATGATATTGCCAGTAATAGTTGGGGGCCGGCTGACAATGGCCGCTTTCATATCGCACCAACACTATGGGAAAGCGCTATCGAGAGTGGCCTGGCTAATGGGCGTGGCGGTAAAGGCACGATTTATACATGGGCCGCCGGTAATGGCGATGCACCAGCAGGGACAGGCACGGCCGACAACTCTAACTATGATGCGATGGCCAATTTTTATGGCACCTTCGCAATAGGTGCTTTGAATGACAAGGGGCAAAAGGCATCTTATTCGGAAGAAGGCGCCAATCTTTTGGTTGTAACCCCATCCGGTGAGTTTTGTGATACCAATGCTACGACCACAACTGATCGCATGCATAGCGAAGGGTATAACGCCGGATCTAGCTATAACTCTGGTGCATACGATAACGCTAATGCGAATTATACCGACTGTTTTAACGGAACCTCATCTGCCACACCGGTGGCATCGGGTACGATTGCATTGATGCTCGCAGCGAACCCTAATCTGAGCTGGCGTGATGTGCGTTTGATACTGGCTAAATCAGCCAGGCAAAATGATGTGGGTGATGCTGACTGGGTTACAAACGGTGGTGGATTAAAGGTTAACCATAAATATGGTTATGGTGTGATCGATGCGCAGACCGCCGTCAATATGGCAAAGAGCTGGATTAGTGTAGGAGGTAAAGCAAGTCAGCTAATAAGGGAATATACGAGCTCACCTTCTGTTCCGATTACTGATGGTTTCGGTACAAGTACAGCTCCTAGCTATGGCACAACTGTGATAGATACTATTTCTATTACATCTAGTGATATTGCAAATATTGAGTTTGTTGAAATAACGGTTGATATATCGCATGCAGCTGGTACATCTGACTTGGATGTTCAAATCGAGAGCCCATCTTTCATAATCAGTCGCCTGGCTAATGTGCATGGTTGTGATGATTATGCCTTAGATAAGTGTAAAGATTCTTGGAATGTACCAACTAATGGCTATGCAGATGGCTGGCGCTTTGGTAGTGAACGATATATTGATGAAGCTGCCGATGGTACATGGACAATACGAGTGAAAGATGGCTGGTCTGGTGACACCGGTATCTTAAATAGCTGGACACTGAAGATATACGGCCGTTTAGGGTAGATGATATGAACATAGATAAATATTTTATGTTATCGGTCATACTGGTTTTAAGTATTTCACCGGCGAGTAATGCGGGTGAAAAAAACAAAACCGTAGCCGTTGAGGATAAATCTTCAGTTTACCAGTGGCTGTCGGGCACTAAAGTTCGCCAGGTGACCATGAGCAAGCAGCTGTTTGCTGAGTTCACTACATCTATCAATCAAAAGAGCGTATTGTCTAAAACTTTTCCTAATGCCGTCAGGGTTAAAGGAAAGGGGGCTGCGGTAAAGATATGGCAAGTTGAAAATATTAAGGATGTACCTTCGACAATGCGCTCCATACGGTCTACGGACAGTGATGCAAAGGTGTCGCCAGTCTTTTACTCAGAATCAGGTCAGATGATGGCACTGCCTGGGAATGTACTGGTGCAGTTCAATCCCGGCATGAGCAGTAGCGAAATAGAAAAATGGTGCACTGAAAACGGCTATCAAATAGCTAATGCTAATCGTAAGAATATGAGCTATTACGAAATACAGACTGGTGCCGGGCTGGATGCTATCGAGACAGCTAATGCTATTTATAATTCAGGCATGGTCAGGGTAGCTGAGCCTAACTGGTGGATAGAGATGCATACCAAATAAACTATCTATATTATTTATGGGAGCTCAATTAATAATGAAAAGAATATTACTGGTGGTTGTGGTCTTGATGAGCTTGATAACACATGCCCATGCCAGAATGGATACGGTGATAGGGATTGATGTATATGGGTATTCATCTGATGTGGTTAACCTGTATTACCAAATGCCATTAAGCTCCAGTTCAGCGCTAAGACTTCAGCTTCTACATAAAACAGATATGTCAGTCTATGGTTTTTATCGCTACACGCAAAACCGGGGGCATAGAAAAGTGTATAAGTTTTTCTGGGAAGTTGGTCTTGGCTATGCTCAAGCTGTACCAGCTATTGCGGCGAAACAGGGGATGACGATTAAAAGTCGTTTTCTAGTTTTTGAGCCATTTGTAGGTTACGTCTCAGGAGAACATGGCTCTGGTGTGGGAGTAGGGCTAAATATCGGACTCAAAATTTGATATCTCGTCATAGCTTTATAACTGTCGAAAACCGTTACGTTAGATATTTTTCTTCTATTTACTGAGTTATCCAGTGGCAACCATTGAAAAGTATCTATAATAAAGAATAAAGCTAGCCATAAAAAATGTGGAAAGCCTATGTGCTCTGACAGCACTTTTATCATGAAGCATATGTAGATGTAAGAGGCATCTCACCTGATAAACATAATGCATTTGAACAGTCCGCAGGGGCAATGAGCGCAATTGTTACTCACCTGGAGAGTATTCATGCTGACGATGAAATCGAAGTTATTTCCAGGCACTTGATGATGAAACACTATTACTGGATTGGCTTAATAGTCTGATATTAGATGACTATTAGAAAGATTCTGTGTAGAAGATGTTAGGTTACCATTACTAATCATACTTTATCCGAAAAAGCCTGGTGGCAGTCGGACAATGTTTCTCAACATCATTCTGCGGTCGAAATTAAAGGCGCCACATTTATCGAGTTAAAAGTATATTAGGATGAACAGGGTAACCGGGCGGCCCAGTGCGTTGTTGATGTATAGAACATGATTATGGACTTAACACGATTTCATCAACAGTCTGAATTTGAGTGACAAATTAATTTCATTGACCATATGCGTGTACCCGGTATTCATTATGCCAATGATGCTTGGATTCGGAAGATGGATGATAAGACCTATGATCAAGCCTGTAATGTGACGACGTTACCGGGAAGAGTAAAATCATCCTGCGCGATGTCTGGTGCTCATTGGGGTTACGTTTTTCCTATCGGAGATATTGCAGCCTTTGATGTTGATGAGGGTTGCGTCATTTCCACCGGGGCGTTGGCTTTGATATTTTATGTGCTTGCGGATCTTACTAACAGGGCTTCAGGTTGAGGCAGTGCAAGGTGTACAAGAACAGATAGCAGAGAACTTGTTCAGGAAAATACCAGCAAGTGTTGGGAGTACTGGTGCTATTAGACTTTATCATACTGAGACATTGTCGATGTCGCTGATAGGGTAGGTATGGCACATATAGTCGTGAAGCTGGAATCGATAGTTTGCACTAAAGGTAAGGGTTAATAAGTATCAGAAAATAAAAAAAGCCCGTATAGTGATATACGGGCTTTTTCAATGTATGGTGCCGAGGAGAGGACTTGAACCTCCACGGGGTTGCCCCCACTAGCACCTG
>JABURU010000234.1 GCA_014762485.1 Gammaproteobacteria bacterium
CGCGGTAACGAGGTGCTGGCCCTGATACGTGCCGGGAATGGCATAGTGTATAAGGTAAAAAAAGGTGAGTACCTTGGACAAAATCACGGACGAGTGATTGAGATATCCCAGACAGAAATCGTCGTACGTGAAATTGTATCGGATGGTATCGGCGGTTGGCTGGCCAGGCCAGCCGCATTAGCCATGTCGCATTAAACAGGTAATGATGGATGATAATGTTAAGGATGATGAACCTGCGAAACATGATGTTTAACCTGGTTAAACATGCCGTCTTATGCCTTGGCTTGATAACTCCAGTTCAGTCATACGCCAATGACATCATTGATATGCGCGTGGTGAACTTGCCCGGAGAGGTCACCCAGGTACGCCTCATGCTGACAGAACCTTTGGTCTCAGAACCGACCAGCTTTTCCATTAACAACCCCGCCAAGGTCATCCTGGATCTGAAGAATATCGGGGTAAAACTACGTAACAGGAAACAGAATGTCGGTTCCGGTGAGTTGATCTCGATAGAGGCGCTGGAAGCCGGTAAGCGTAGCCGCGTGATCCTCAACATGACACGTATGGTGAATTACGAAGTAATACGTGCGCAAAATGAAATTCACATAAACCTGGGGCGTAAACTGGCAATATCCAGGCTTGAACCATCCGAACTACGTGCTAGCCAGGTTTCCAATGCCATCGCTGAGGTTGAGCATATTGATTTCCGCCGAGGGGAAAACGGTGAAGGTCGTATCATCGTAAACTTCAGTAATGAAAATATTACCGTGGATATGCATGAAGAGGGTGGCAAGCTTATTGCCGAACTACTAAATAGTCAGATGCCAGACGAGCTCGAACAGCGCCTGGATGTCATCGACTTTGCCACACCGGTTCGTATGGTCGATAGCTATACAGAGAACGGGGTAGTGCGTCTGCTTATTTCCATGGCTGGGGAAGTGAAGCATCTGGCTTACCAGCGCGGTAGACGTTTTATTATTGAAGTCTCGGAAGTGACGGAAGAGGATCGACAACAGGAGGAGGAGCAAAGCCAATATAAGGGCGAGAAACTCACCCTCAACTTTCAGGACATAGAGGTCAGGGCGGTATTACAAATCATTGCCGACTTTACCGGCTTAAATATCGTCGCCAGTGATTCCGTAAGCGGTAACGTTACCTTGCGGCTGCAAGATGTACCTTGGGATGAAGCCATGGATATTATCCTTAAGTCCAAGGGGCTGGCTATGCGTCAAACGGGCACCATACTGATGGTCGCTCCCAGTGATGAAATTGCCGAGCGAGACAAGCGTGAACTGGAGTCGCAAAAACAACGTGCCCAGTTATCCCCGTTGCAGAACATGATTGTGCAGATCAATTATGCCAAGGCGACCGATATCGCCTCTCTGCTCAAATCTGAAAAAAGCTCCATGCTGTCGGCACGGGGAAATGTGACGATCGATGAGCGCACCAACAAATTATTGATTAAGGATACACAGGAAAACCTCAACCACATACGAAAGCTGGTCAGGGAGCTGGATATTCCCGTACGCCAGGTTCTAATCGAGTCGCGTATCGTGATTGCCAATGATGACTTCAGTCGTGATATCGGCTCAAGGTTTGGGATTACCTCGAGAAATACATCAGATGGTGAGGCTGTCGTCAGCGGTAGCATAGACGCGGCATCCGATGTGATTGATTCGGGAGGTCTGAGCCCAGGTAGCCTGCCTAACACTGGCGATCGTTTGAATGTGAACCTGCCGGTAACCAGTCCCGCCGGGGCACTGGGTATCTCGGTACTACGTGGTGACCTGTTGCTGGATCTGGAATTAACCGCACTACAGACAGAGGGGCGTGGTGAGGTGATATCCAATCCCAGAGTGATAACCTCCAACCAGAAAGAGGCCGAGATCGAGCAAGGGGTAGAGATACCTTACCTACAGGCTACTTCCAGTGGTGCGACATCGGTGGCGTTTAAAAAAGCGGTACTCAGTTTACGCGTTACCCCACAAATTACCCCGGACGATAACATCATCATGGACCTGCGAGTGAGCAAGGACAGTGTGGGTGAAGTCTTTAATGGTGTGCCCAGTGTGAATACCCGGGAGGTGAACACCCAGGTGCTGGTTCGTGATGGCGATACCGTGGTGCTGGGCGGTATCTATGAGCAAACCGTTAGCAGCGAAGCCGACAAGGTGCCATTACTGGGCGATATCCCGGTATTAGGGGCGCTGTTCCGCTCTAGCCGCAAGGTCGATGATAAGGCCGAACTGCTGATCTTTGTCACCCCCAAGGTACTACGAGACGGCGTGATTGGCGAATAAGCCTTTACAGACAAAAAAATTCATCACCCGGAATATTATTTTGGCCTTTATCATGGAATATAGGCAGGAAAAGCTTGATCACCCCCACCATGCCTGCACTATCATGTGGCCCCATGATGGTAGATAAAATATTTCTTGTTGGCCTGATGGGAGCCGGTAAGACCACGATAGGCAAGATACTCGCCAAGGCTTTAAATAAAAGCTTTGTTGACAGTGATCGTGAAATCGAATCCCATACTGGTGCAACCATACCTTTGATCTTTGAACTGGAAGGCGAAGAAGGCTTTCGGCGTCGTGAAAGTGAAATGATCGATGAGTTGACGCAAAAGCATGATCTTGTGCTGGCTACCGGTGGTGGCGCGGTTTTAAAGCTGGAAAATCGCAAGGTGCTGCGCGAGCGCGGAACGGTGATCTATTTACGTGCCTCAGTGGATCAGTTGCTGGAACGCACGCGGATGGATAAAAACCGTCCATTGCTACAAACTGAAGATCCGCGCGCCAAGCTGGAAGAATTGATGCAGGAGCGTGATCCACTTTATAAAGATGTTGCGGATATTATTATTGATACGGGTGATACCGCGGTAAAACAGGTCGTGCAGGATCTTATCCAGCGACTGGAAGAGCTATAAAGGTATAACAGAAAGTATGAAGACCTTAGGCGTCGAACTGGGCGAACGGAGTTACCCTATCTATATAGGCAAGGGCTTGCTGGGCAATCCCGAGCTGGTTAAGCCGCATATCCGCGGCAAGCAGGTGTTAATTGTCAGCAATGAAACAGTCGCACCACTCTATATGGAGAAGGTGAAACAGGCCTTTGTTGATTTTCAGGTCGAGTCGGTGATTCTGCCAGATGGCGAGAAATACAAAAATCTGGATGTGCTGAATAATATTTATGACAAGCTGCTGGAAAAGCGCTTTGATCGTAAGTGTACTCTGGTCGCACTGGGTGGAGGAGTTGTCGGTGATATGACCGGGTTTGCCGCCGCCAGTTACCAGCGCGGTGTCGACTTTATACAAATCCCTACCACCCTGTTATCACAGGTAGACTCCTCTGTGGGAGGCAAGACCGGCGTCAATCACCCACTGGGTAAAAACATGATAGGGGCCTTTCATCAACCACGTTGCGTGATCGCCGATACCGACAGCCTGAATACTCTGGATGAGCGCCAGCTAAGTGCCGGTATTGCCGAAGTGATTAAGTATGGTTTGATTCGAGATCCAGAATTCTTCCTCTGGCTGGAAGCCAATATGGACAAGCTGCTGGAACGGGAGCCGGAAGCCCTTGCGTATGCCATAGAGCGCTCGTGCCAGGACAAGGCCGATGTGGTTGCCGAAGATGAACTAGAAGGCGGCATTCGCGCCATTCTCAACCTGGGCCATACCTTTGGTCACGCGATAGAAACCGGCA
>JABURU010000087.1 GCA_014762485.1 Gammaproteobacteria bacterium
GCTCACGTAGATGTGCGGTTCTTAAGAGTGAGATATCGCTGTCGTCTTTTCTGCGCTTTGGAAGGTCGGGTTCCACAAGTAAATGGTGTATGACTCGTAACATACTGTAAAAGAGCGATTGAATCTCCAGGGGATGGCCATATATCCCCATGCGGCGGTCAATCATACTGCATGCGTCTGGCACCAGTAGAGCCGGACTGATCTCGAAGCTGTCTTTTAGGCAAAGGTGCAATATTTGCTGCATGGCGTCCTGAAACTCTGGTTTGTTAACCAGCGACATATCACCACTGATGCGCGTATAGAAAAACAGCAATATCACCCACCACATCATGGAGTCTACCGGGGCAACCCGGCCAATGCCGCGTTCGCCAAAATCGGCCTGTAAATGCTCTTTACCTTTTCTATCGATAATGACTCGAAAACTGGCCGGCATCACACCGGGTTGAATTTCATGGCCGGCAATGGTTCGCTCGCGCGTGCGCAAGGTGAGTACCGTTTCGAGAAAGTTTTTCACGATCTCAGTTTCACCATTGGTGAGAAACACCAATGCCGAGGGGACAAAGTCACGAATGAAGCACTCTTCATAATTGGCGGCAGTCAATGACTCGGAAGGGATAGCCGCAAGTGTGCCTATCGGCTTGCCCTGATAGTACATGATGGAGTGTTCAAGAATGCTGGAAGCCGAATCAATGACTGTATTATTCATTTTTGTATTAACTATATTTATAAACTACCTTAATTATTAGTCACATATACAAAATATTGCCAAGTTGATATGTGATATTTCTGTAAATGAGGCAAGTTCGAGGATTAATTTTCTACACTAAGCCATTGTTTTATCTCATCGCTTGGAAAATGTAGACAGTAAAGGCGGTTTATGACTATAACGACAGCACAGTCAATGAACCCTATTGTATTTGGTGAAGTATTGTTCGATCTCTTCGATGACGAAGAGGCTGTATTGGGTGGTGCCCCGTTTAATGTCGCCTGGCATTTGCATGGTTTTGGAGTCAAGCCACTATTTATCAGTCGGGTGGGTAAAGACGTACGAGGGCAGCAGGTAATTACGCTAATGCAGCAATGGGGAATGCGTACCGATGGCATACAGTTCGATAAACAACATATGACCGGCACAGTTTGTATCAGGCTGAATAATGGCCAGCCTGACTATGACATTACAGGTGATGTTGCCTATGACCATATTCAAAACAACTCTTTGCATACGCTGATCACCAATTATGGATATGGCCTTTTGTATCATGGCTCGTTAGTGACACGACACCCTGATTCTCGACATACTTTACAACAGTTACGTAGAGAAACTATGTACCCGGTGTTTATTGATATCAACTTGCGTGCACCCTGGGATGATCGTCAACAGGCAGAATCGCTATTAAATGGTGCGCGATGGCTTAAGCTGAATGAGGAGGAGCTGGAGATACTGACCGGCACTCATTATGACAACCGAAACGCATTGCACAAAGGGGCAGAAAAGTTATTGCAGCAGTATCAACTGGAAAGCCTGATCGTGACATTGGGCAATGCCGGGGCATTCATTATTTCACAACAGGGTGTATTTGATACATTGTCTGCCGCGACAGAGGATTTAGTCGATACAGTAGGTGCCGGTGATGCGTTAAGTGCCGTATTTATACTGGGCATACTTCATGGATGGAACCAACAGCTTGCATTACAACGCGGTGTTGAATTTGCCTCTGTTATTTGCCAACAACAGGGTGCAACTTCTCAGGACAAGGGGTTGTATCAAAGGCTGCTGGATAAATGGATGGAATAGCATAATGGATGAAAAAAAGGGACTGTATATTGTGTTAATCAGTGTGCATGGACTGTTACGCGGTCAGGAGCCTGAGCTGGGCCGCGATGCCGACACCGGAGGTCAAATCCTCTATGTGCTGGATTTGGCTCAGCAGCTGATACGCCATCCCGATGTTCGGCAGGTCGATGTGTTAACACGTCGTATTCACGATAAGCGTATAGCCCCCGAATATGCTGCTGCAATCGAGCCACTAGCCGAAGGTGTGAATATTATTCGTCTTGAATGTGGTCCCAGGCGGTATTTGCGAAAGGAGGTGTTGTGGCCCTATATGGATGAATTCGTGGACAAGGCCATACACCATGTCCGGAAACAGGGTAGAGTGCCGGACATCATCCACAGTCACTATGCCGATGCCGGTTATGTAGGCAGTCGCCTGGCTTCCTTATTGGGGATCGTACATATTCATACTGGTCACTCATTGGGACGGGTGAAGCTCAAACAGTTATTAGCCAGGGGATTGTCTGCTGAAACCATTGAAAAGCGTTATAACATCAGCCAACGCATTGAGGCAGAAGAGCTGGCACTGGATACCGCCGCATTGGTGATAGCCAGTACCTCTCAGGAAGTGGAAGAGCAATACGCCTTATATGATAACTATCATCCGGGCCGTATGAAGGTGATGCCTCCAGGTGTTGATTTAAGTCGGTTTATGCCGCTGCATCACTATGAAACGACGCCATCATATAAAAAAGAGATATCGCGGTTTCTGGAACATCCCAAAAAACCCATGATACTAGCGATGTCGCGCGCGGATGAGCGAAAAAATGTTCGTAGCCTATTACAGGCATATGGTGAAAGACCGGCCTTGCAAGAGAGGGCTAATCTCATTCTAGTAATAGGAAATAGCGATAATATAAGTGAAATGGAAAGAGGGCCACGCTCGATACTGAGAGAAGTCATTATGATGATCGACCATTATGATCTGTATGGCAAGGTGGCCTATCCAAAACATCATGATAGTGATGATGTGCCAAATATCTACCGCCTTGCGGCCAAAAGCCGTGGAGTATTCGTTAATCCCGCATTAACAGAGCCTTTCGGTCTAACGATTATTGAAGCATCGGCTTGTGGTCTTCCGGTTGTGGTGACGCATGATGGCGGTCCACGCGATATCATTCGTCTTTGTAAGAATGGCTCATTGATCGATCCACTGGATATCACTGGAATGACACACGCACTAATCAATACCTTATCGAATAAAGGGCAGTGGCGCAGGTGGTCTAAGAACGGCATCAAAGGGACAGAAAAATATTATTCCTGGCCGGGACATATCGACAATTATATAAAGGAAGTTCATCGACTGCTGCATAAAGAAGAGCGTCATAAGGTATTGTCGATGAAAAACAAGCTGCCAATGGTGAAGCGCCTTGCAATATCGGCAATTGATAATTGCCTGACAGGTGATGAAACGGCATTAAAGAAACTGATAAAAAACCTCTATCTCGCAAAAGATCAAAAATTGGGTTTTGGCGTGGCGACTGGCCGGGGCCTGGAAAGCAGTTTGCGTATATTACGCAAATGGAAAATTCCATTGCCTGATGTATTGATTACCTCGGTGGGCAGCGAAATCTATTATGCCCATCAGGGGCGTCATATGGTGGCGGATCATTCATGGGAAAAACATATCAATTATCGCTGGCAAGCGGATAAAATTATAACGCTGCTGAGTGCTGTGCCTGGCCTTCGGTTACGTGGTCGGCAGGAGCAAGCTCAATACAGGGTTAGTTGTTTTATCAATCCAAATAAGCAATCGACGATTGCAGATGTTAAACAGTTACTACGCACACATGATCTACATGCTAATGTGATTTTGTCCATTCAGATTAATCCTGTCTCTTATAAA
>JABURU010000231.1 GCA_014762485.1 Gammaproteobacteria bacterium
CAGAAGATACAAAAGACTAGATAGATACCTGGGTATAAGGGATTGATCTGGATCAATAAACGGTATTAGATAACTATTAGCGAATAGTGTGAAATGATGCTATGAGATGGTTATTTTTGCTGTGCGCACTGGTCGCGGCGTTTGATTTATTTGCTGGTAGTTCCATAGAGGTTTGCTATGATTTTGGATGCAAGCAAAGGCAGAGTGTGACATTTGATACGTTATCGTTATCGAAGATTGCTGCACTTTTTTCCAGTGTGAAGTCTCCTGCAGAAGAACGTCAGCAGTTGCGTCTAGCCATTGCAGAGTTTGAGTTGCTCGCCGCGCAATATACGCCAACTGGTAATGATGTGGGTGAAAATTACCGGGAAGGTATGAAAGAAACTGGACAGCAGGATTGTATTGATGAGTCGCTCAATACCTCGACCTATATCAGCTATATGTTAGAGCAAGGCTGGCTAAAATGGCATAAACTGGAGGAGCGAGCATTTAGAGCGCCATGGCTATTTGATCAGCACTGGTCAGCGCAAATTAGCCAGATCAATACTGGCACTCGTTATGTGGTGGATTCATGGTTCTTCGACAATGGCCAGCCCGCCGTGATTCAAACGCTGGCGGACTGGTTGGATAAGCAAGAGCCGATACAGCCCTAATTGCTAAGTATTTGTGGTCTTTCTGCCACCTTGGTCCTAATCGTTAAGGGTTGCTTGTTGCGAATCACTTCAATGACGGCTTCCTGTCCTGGCTCATTTTGTGCGATGGCATTCAATGCGGCGCGGACATTGCCAACTGGGCGGTCATTAATATGGGTGATAATATCATCAGCCATCAACCCTGCCTGGTCCGCCGGACCATTTTGCAGGACGCCGACAATAATAACGCCATTCATATTCTGCACCCCAAATGCCTGACGAATTTGTGGTGTTAGATCGTAGATTTCCAGCCCCAGCCAGCCACGACTGACATGACCCTGTTGAAGAATTTGCTTCATCACATTTTTTGCCAACATCACCGGTATGGCGAAGCCGATACCATGTGAGCCACCACTTTGTGAGAAAATCGCGGTATTAATTCCCATTAGCTCGCCATTACTGTTTACCAGCGCGCCGCCGGAATTACCGGGATTAATGGCCGCATCGGTCTGGATGAAGTTTTCAAAGGTATTGATACCAAGGGCATTGCGACCCTTGGCACTCACGATCCCCATGGTCACCGTTTGACCTACACCAAAGGGGTTACCAATCGCCAGTACGACATCCCCGACACGCAATAACTCGGAATCTCCCAGTTTGATAACGGGCATGTTTTCCAGCTTGATTTGTAATACCGCCAGATCGGTTTCCGGATCGGTGCCAACGATAGAAGCGCGAGTAATGCGGCCGTCACGCAAGGCAACCAGGATTTCGTCGGCGCCCTGTATCACATGGTTATTCGTGAGGATGTAGCCTTCTTCGCTAAAGATAACCCCTGAGCCGAGGCTATTTTCCTGTTTTCTCTGTTCGGGTTGCTCGCCAAAAAATCGACGTAACAGGGAGTCATCAAAAAACTGATCTTGTTGTCGTGATACCAGCTTCGAGGTGTGGATATTTACCACCGCTGGGGCTGCGCTTTCAACGGCGTAAGCAAAGGAGTAAACCAGGCTGCCGTTCTGTGGCCGGTAATTACTCGTATCCCGCTCATCCTGCAGTAGTTCTGGCTTGAACATTAACAACAAAAAGGCACCGGCCAGGCCATAAAGGATGGCGCGTAGAACAAACTTAATTCGATTCCTGGTCATCATAACGGTATGCTTTATCAGACAAAACAGGGGCTCATCCTAACGTATAGAGCGAGTGAATGCATGACCACGATTGAACAAATATCCGAATATCTTGATGACTTTCTAAACGTTGGTGCGTTTTCCGACTATGGCCCTAATGGTTTACAGGTTCAGGGGCAGCAAGAGGTCAAGCATATTGTGGCAGGCGTAACCGCATCTCAGGCCCTGATTGATGCGGCGATAGAAAATGGTGCGGATACTATACTGGTACATCACGGTTATTTCTGGAAAGGCGAAGATCCGCGACTGATTGGGATGAAATATCACCGCATCAAGAGCCTGATGGATGCCAATATCAACCTGCTGGCGTATCATCTGCCATTGGATGCACATCCGCAACTGGGTAATAACGCCGAGCTAGCCCGGTTGTTGGGGCTGACGACAGAGGGAGGGTTTGGCCGCGGGAAGGGGCCGGACATAGGTGCTTATGGTCACCTGCCCCAAGCTATGAGTGGTGAAGCTTTGGCCACACATATTGGCCGCGTTCTGTCGCGAAAACCACTACATATTGCAGGTAATGAGCACGAAATAACAAAACTGGCATGGTGTACCGGGGGCGCACAATCCTATATAGAGGATGCGGTGGCCCTGGGAGTGGATGCCTATATTACCGGTGAGGTGTCCGAGCATACCGTGCATGTGGCACGAGAATACGGCATCCATTTTTACGCTGCAGGCCATCATGCCACCGAACGATACGGAGTAAAGGCACTTGCGGAACACTTGTCACAACGGTTTGATCTGAAACAGGAATTTGTTGATATTGATAATCCGGTTTAGCCATATATCTCTTAAGAAACCTTGACCATATCGTGTCATTATACGAAACTAGCGCGCTAACAAATTTTGGGCGAATTTTTCGTTATTTCCGAGTATTCTTCTGGGGAATAAGGTCGTTTTTTAATTCGATTATCTAGCAATCAACCCGAATTTAGGAGTGGATTGATGAGTACAGATGGCGTTGATTCCAAAAAACGCCGGTTTCTGTTGACTGCCGCTACGTCAGTAGTTGGTGGCGCAGGTACCGTTGCGGCTTTGGTGCCTTTCGTAAAATCCATGAACCCCAGTGCCCGTGCAGAAGCAGCCGGTGCACCTGTGGAAGTGGATGTCAGTAAGATGAAGCCCGGTGAACAGGTAACTGTTGAGTGGCGTGGTAAGCCCGTATGGATTATCCGTCGTACCGAGCAAAATATAAGTGATTTGCCTGGCATGAATGACCGGCTGGCGGATCCCAACTCTCAAGTTGACCAGCAGCCCGAGTATGCCCAGAACATATCTCGTTCTATTAAGCCGGAATACGTAGTGCTGGTTGGCATCTGTACTCATCTGGGTTGCTCGCCGACCTATCGTCCGGATATGGCTCCTGCCGATCTGGGACCTGAGTGGAAAGGTGGTTTCTTCTGCCCATGTCACGGTTCGCGCTTTGACCTGGCAGGCCGCGTTTATAAGGGTGTTCCGGCACCTACGAACCTGGTAGTGCCTCCGTATCATTTCATGAGCGAGAGCAAGATTCTCGTTGGCGTGGATAAAGGAGCGGCCTAATGAGCAAGATGAATGCATTGATGGGCTGGATAGACGCCCGTTTCCCGTTAACCAAAATGATGAAAGAGCATCTTACTGAGTACTATGCTCCGAAGAATTTCAACTTTTGGTATTTCTTTGGTTCCCTGGCTTTGCTGGTTCTGGTTATCCAGATTGTCACCGGTATTTTCCTGACCATGCACTATAAGCCTGATGCTGGTATGGCATTCGGCTCGGTCGAATACATCATGCGTGATGTCGACTGGGGCTGGTTTATTCGCTACATGCACTCCACAGGCGCTTCCGCGTTCTTTGTTGTGGTC
>JABURU010000248.1 GCA_014762485.1 Gammaproteobacteria bacterium
GAGAGATAGCGAGTACATGGTATGTAGATCTTGGAATGGAATGGTATGGACGCTTAAGAGTGGGGGGGCTGCTATTACGCACGGGCCTGATAGATAAAATAGCCAAAGATAACCTGGCTTATACCCCCTTTACTCAACTGGCCAATCTGACAGGGCAGCCTGCCATGTCAGTACCGATGCACTGGAGCAGGGAAGGCTTGCCAGTAGGCGTGCAATTAATTGCCCCACATGCCAGGGAAGATCGACTATTTCGGTTGGCATCGCAGTTGGAACAGGCACAGCACTGGTTTGATAGGTTGCCAGAAGAGATATGAAAAGGTTTCATCCTAGTGATATGAATATAATAAACGATTCAGTTGCGATTACATTTTCTCTCAGGGATATGGCTATAAGCCACTGAGAGCAAATTTATCGGCCCGATGATAAGCATTCAAATTCATAGCAATAATACCGTTAACTAGGCAAAAAATACGTAAACTCCTGCTATAACGGTCTCAACTCGGCTATCTAGGCCTATATTTATCGGCAAGTGAAACATCATTATTTATCAAACCCTCATATAATGGAGTATTATCAAACTGTAATGGGTTCACTACCCATAAGCCGTTGAAAACTGGCGTATGCGAGCCATTTCAGTTGCTGGTAATACCGTTTTTTTTACTTTGTGAAATATAGTCTTCCCGGTGTTGTTTTGTCTCGGTAGTGAGGAAGTTAGCGTATGATTTATGCTGATTCCAAAACCCTGAAGGATTTTCTCTTGTGGACAGCATATCTGGCTGTATCGAATATGTTGTTTTCAGTGCCATTGTTTCGGCTGCTGCCTTATTAGCACAGCGAGTAGTTGATATTTCATAACGGAGTCTCCCCATGACCGAGAAACTCACCCACTTTATTGACGGCCAACATGTAGAGGGCCAATCGGGTAATTTTCAGGACGTTTTCAACCCTGCCAAGGGTGAAGCACATACACAGGTCCCCCTGGCTAGCAGCGACGAAGTAAAGGCTGCCATTGCCTCGGCTCACGCTGCATTCCCGGCCTGGTCTGCCACACCTCCTGCCAAGCGCGCATCGATAATGTACAAATTCCGCGAGCTGCTGTATGCGCATCAGGACGAAATTGCCGAGCTGGTGTCCAAAGAGCACGGTAAAACGGTACCCGATGCCAAGGGTGAACTGGGCCGTGGTATCGAAGTGGTTGAATTTGCCTGTGGTATTGCCCATGCACTGAAAGGCGACTTTTCTGAAAGTGTTGCCAGCCGTATTGATACTCATACCATTCGCCAGCCCCTGGGTGTGGTGGCTGGTATTACTCCATTCAACTTCCCAACCATGGTTCCCATGTGGATGTTCCCGGTCGCGATTGCCACCGGTAACACCTTCGTATTGAAGCCATCTGAGCGCGATCCCTCTTCTACCATCCGCCTGGTAGAATTGCTGCACGAAGCCGGCCTGCCACCTGGTGTTATGAACCTGGTGAACGGTGGTAAAGAAGCCGTTGATGAACTGCTAAGCAACCCAGATGTGAAAGCGGTTAGCTTTGTAGGTTCTACCGGCGTAGGTGAGTACATCTACACCGAAGGTTGTAAGCACGGCAAGCGTGTACAAGCCCTGTGTGGTGCCAAGAACCATATGATCGTAATGCCTGATGCCGATATGGATAAGGCAGTAGATGCGCTGATCGGTGCTGCCTACGGTTCAGCCGGTGAGCGCTGCATGGCGATCTCTGTTGCCGTCGCCGTGGGTGACGAAGTAGCAGACGAGCTGGTAGAGAAACTGGTTCCACGCATCAAGGCACTGAAAGTGGCTCCTTACACAGATGAAGCCGCTGAACTTGGCCCGGTTGTCACCAAGGATGCCAAAGAGCGTATTGAAGGTTATATCCAGTCTGGTGTTGATCAAGGCGCAACCCTGGTAGTTGACGGCCGTGATGTCAGCATTGATGGCCATGAGAATGGCTACTTCCTGGGTGGTTCATTGTTCGACAACGTAACCGCAGACATGGACATCTACAAAGACGAGATCTTTGGTCCGGTCCTGGTCATCGTTCGTGCTGAAAGCTATGAAGCTGGCCTCAAGCTGGTTAACGATCATGAATACGGTAACGGTGCCGCGATCTTCACCCGTGACGGTGACGCTGCGCATGACTTTACCCATCGCGTACAGGCGGGCATGGTTGGTGTTAACGTACCCATCCCTGTACCCGTTGCCTACCACAGCTTCGGTGGTTGGAAGCGTTCCATGTTCGGTGACCACGATATTCACGGTATGGAAGGTTTACGTTTCTATACCAAGCCCAAGGCGATCACCACTCGCTGGCCTTCTGGTATTAAAGAAGGTGCCTTGTTCCACTTCAAGGCGGGTAAAGACCACTGATCATTTAGATAATGGTTTTGGAAAAGCGCACTATATATAGTGCGCTTTTTTTTGGCTCCAAGGTTTTTAACACAAACTGAAATAGTATTAAAAAGTCATGCAACGTTTTTATATACTTTGTGTATTAATTTTCTAATTGTAAGATCTATTCCTTGCCAAGGAAAAGAAGTCTCTTATGCTAGATTAAAACTCTGGTCTTGCACTCATTGTAAACGATAACACTGGCTTATCCTGTAGCATCATTGCATCAATATCGGCAAAGGCGTTTTGACGAAAAAACAGGCCAAAGCTTAATTCTCCTTGCAGATCTATGATGTATTCGATTCCCAGCTTTGTCCCTGGATAGCTACGTTGATTATCCAGGTCATTGTAATAATATAGCCCGGCACTATAGCGTAGCCCTCTATTTATATTCGAAGTGTAGTGTAGTTTTCCGCTGGATATTTCTACTTGGTCACTATTTTTTAAACGGCTCATTGTCAGGCCGCTGTGAAATATGTGTTGCTGAAATCTATAGCTATGTTCCAGTGATGCTTCATAACGAGGTGTGAATCTTATATCGGATAGATAGTTTAATACGATGGTTATGTAATACGTTTTATCCCTTAACAGTGGGATATTGATGCTATTAGTCTGTGTGGATGTATCTGAAGAGTAATAGTTCCCGATATCCCAGCCCCGATAATTTAGATGAAAGAAGCCGCTGCTGTTGGTGCTTGACGCACTATCAATTAAGTGAAACACCGGCTCTCCATTAGATAATATGGTTCTCGGGGTAGATTGTAGGCGTATACCAACAGTTGTTTCCAGATCATTGTTGTTATGCCAGCTATAGCCAAGCACTGTATCTCCGTAGGTGAAACCTTCGGTGGTTTGGGGCTGTGGAATTAAAGATAGCCAATCTATCCGAGCAAGATATTTTTCATCCTGATAATGGATTTCCATACGATCAAGTAGGGCATCTTTTATACCGTCAGAGGTGTTGATGGTTTGATTCTCGGCTACATCGAGAGCTAATGTCCAGATAGGATTATCATTCTGTCGAAATAACTCCACTTTTTGTTGATAGCGTGTAATGAGGTTACGGTGATTGTTTAATAGCCATATACGCTCGAAGTCTGGGGGCGATATTGCACTGTTCGCCAACTCGGGTAGGGCGAGTACTATTAAAACCATAATTGTTTTTAAATGTGGTATAAATTGTTTGAGCATAGGCATAACTCATTAGCAATAATACATAAAGTATAGTCTGTATTGTATTGTGC
>JABURU010000090.1 GCA_014762485.1 Gammaproteobacteria bacterium
ACTAATCGCTATTTTGTCCGTTTGTTGTTTTTACACAACAAGTTTCGACTTATGTCGCTTTTTTGAAAAAAAGTGTTGCGCCCGTGTTAAGGCTTGGGTATAAGTAGATCCGACTTTTGACTTATAAGTCACGTAAACGATAAATAATTCGGGAGATGAGAATGAACAAAAAAGTCATTGCAATGGCAGTAACCGCAGCGATGGTTGCTCCTCTGGCTCAAGCCGAAGTTGAACTGTCCGGCCGCGCATACGCTGAATGGTCAACCGGTACTGGCATGACTGGTGCAGTTATTCCTGGTGTAAACGATGCTGGTGATTACGGTCAGATTTCTGATAGCCGTGGTCACGGCCGTTTCCGCATGAAGGCCTCTGATGACCTGGGCAATGGTATGACCATGTACTCCAAGGCCGAGTTCCAGATCGACGTAACCGATGGTGGCCAGACCAAGTCTGCTACTACAGTTGGTGCTCGTGACGGCTATGTTGGCCTGAAAGGTGACTTCGGTACTTTCGCCATGGGTCGTTTTAACGGTGCCTATAAGACCACTAACGTAGACCCATTCATCGCCACTCAGCTGGAAGCCCGTGGTAACGGTGGTGCTTCTTCTGGTTCACTGGCGCATAACGGCTTTAACAGCTCTATGATGCAGTACACCACCAAGGTTGGTGGCGGTGCTCTGAACTTCCAGACCAACGCTCTGAACTCTGATGTAAACAATGGTGTAGCTACTCAACACCTGCTGAGCTACAAGATGGGTGCCATCATCTTCGGTTATGCTACTACTGACGCGGCTGCGACTGGTAATAGCAACATGAAGCTGGCCTATAAGGCGAAGAACTTCACTGTTTCTTACGAGTCTGTTGGTGCTAACACTGACACTTCAGTTGGTGAAGATGCTACTTATATCTATGCCAACTACCGCATGGGTGATTACACGGTAGCCTTCGGTACCCGCTCTGGTACAACTGCTGCCTCTGACGCTACCTACGTAATGTTGGGTGGTAAGAAGAACTTCTCCAAGAGTTCTAGCATGTACTACGGCTACCGCTCTTCTGACGTAGGCACTAACGCTACTCTGGGTAACGGTACTACTGCCCTGGTAGTAGGTCTGCGCCAGGACTTCTAATCAAGTTATTCACTTGATGACAAGTTCGGAAAACGGGGTCTACGGACCCCGTTTTCTTTTGTCTAAAGAAAAGTACTTCGCACTATGAATACCGAGCTGTGGTCGCTGTTTATCAGTGCCTTTATCTCTTCCACTCTATTTCCAGGCGGCTCAGAGGCCCTGTTGCTCTATCTTGCATCGGAAGGTAACTACTCGGTTAAGCCATTGTTAATATCTGCAACGGCGGGTAATACATTAGGTGGTATGAGTTCCTGGTTAATAGGTTGGCTAATCGCTTCACGCTTTCCCGCTAAGAAGTTATCTCATAAGAGGCAGCAGCAGGCGCTAGCTTGGATAGAGAGACATGGTTCACCGGTTTTATTGCTGTCATGGCTGCCAGTCATTGGTGATCCGCTATGCGTGATGGCTGGTTGGCTACGTATTTCATGGTGGCAGGCTACGGTATATATTTGTATCGGTAAGGCATTGCGATATTACATATTGCTACTTCCATTCACCTAGCGAATTAGTTGGTTGGCGGCGTGTGGCACTATGGGTAAACTAATACAATATTTCATAAACAAGAAAGTAGTACAGTATGGCTAATAAGCGTTATCAGGTAGATTACGAGGGTGAGAAGCAGACTGTAGAGGTAAATGGTGAATTGCTCACGGTTTGGCCGGAAAATCTGCATGTTCAAAACGTTGTCGACAGCCCTTCCATTTTTATTACCTGGTTTGACGATACACAAAAATATCACGATAAGTTGATAAATAAAGCGTTGGAGCTAGAGCAGGACAAAAGCTGGGCGCACCGTATGCCCATCGGTGGAAGCAAAATTCGTGATCTGGAAGAGTGGGGTATGCAGGAGGCCGATTTGTTAACGGCCCGCGCTACAGAGTTTTTTGCCCGAGCGACCGGTCGTTCCGATGTCCTGGTGACCCAGTCCTGGGCCAATATCTCACGTTATAGTGAATACCTTACCGCCCACAGTCATACCGATTGTGTTGCTAGCATGGTGTATATGCTGAACTGGGGCGACCACGTTGAGGAGCCTCCATATAGTGGCCAGTTATCATTTTCTGATCCTCGAATTGAATACTGCTGCCCGGATGAGCCGGATCGTATGACTCGGGAGCTGGTGCCCAAAATGCGTGATGGTGCCTTGTGTATATTCCCGTCAGAGTTAATTCATTATGTCCATCCATATTGGGGAAAAGAACAGCCACGTATAACAGTTGCCTGGAATTTCAAGTTTTCCAATGGCTGACTGGGCCAGGGCGTTCTGCCTGTTGGTCTACCATATATTCATGGAGACGCCGTCTGCGGGATTTGTTCGCTGTGGCTGATGCGGCTTATCTCTCATGTTACCATATGCAAAACACATAACCGGTCATGTTCCCGCAATGAATACAGCCCGCATTCGCGAAATCCCTTACAACTATACTTCCTTCTCCGATCGAGAGATCGTCATTCGTTTTCTCGGTAACGAAGCCTGGGAGATTATTCAAACCCTGCGCCAGGAACGGGTGACGGGACGCTCGGCTCGTATGCTTTTCGAAGTACTGGGCGATATGTGGGTAATTCAGCGCAACCCGCTGATCCAGGATGACTTGCTGGAAAATAAAAATCGCCGGGCCTCGTTAATTCACGCCCTGAACCACCGCCTGGATCAAATCGTTAGCCGCTCACAAGATAATCCTGTTGCTTTACAGCTGGCGGATAAGGCTCGGGAAGCGGTGAATGAGTTTAAATCCTGGCTGGGGGGCCAGACCGAGCTGCGCAGAAAAGTACAACGTCGTCTGGGTAAGGTGACCGCCAGGGATAATATCGACTTTAGTGGCATGGCGCGCGTCTCGCATGTAACGGATGCTTCGGACTGGCGTGTTGAATACCCACTCGTGGTGTTAACCCCAGATAGCGAAGAAGAGGTTGGCACTCTGGTTGAAGCCTGTATCGAGCTGGGGCTGACGATCATTCCTCGCGGTGGCGGTACCGGTTACACCGGTGCGGCGGTGCCGTTGCACCCCGATAGCGCGGTGATCAATACCGAGAAGCTGGAACAGCTGGGTCATGTCGAAATGCTCACCTTGCCCGGGGTTCGTGGTGAAGTGGCGACGATCAGCACGGGCGCCGGGGTCGTGACGCGCCGAGTTTCAGAGCGGGCGGAGGCATCGGGCTTTGTGTTTGCGGTTGATCCCACCTCACAGGACGCCTCCTGTATCGGTGGCAATATTGCGATGAATGCCGGAGGCAAGAAGGCCGTGCTGTGGGGCACGACGCTGGATAACCTGGCCTCCTGGCGCATGGTGATGCCGGATGCCCGCTGGCTGGAGGTGGAGCGCGTCAATCACAATCTCGGCAAGATCCACGAACAGGAGCGCGTCGAGTTCCGCCTGAGCTATTACCAGAAAGATGGCAAGACGCTCGATGGCGAGCCCGAGACATTAACCATGCCCGGCGCCCACTTGCGTAAGCTGGGGCTGGGTAAGGATGTGACGGACAAGTTCCTCGGCGGCTTGCCCGGGGTA
>JABURU010000085.1 GCA_014762485.1 Gammaproteobacteria bacterium
CTCCATCCGCAGCAACGGTATAACTATCACCTGTCAAATAAGTAATAGTGATATCGGTACCATTATAGTTCACACCAATTTTTCCTTGATATGGGAATAATGAATAGTAATCTTGATAGACTGTTTCTAGTGTCGTGATACTCACTGTTCCTGCTATTGAATCATCTATTGTTCCTGACACAGTCATTGACCAATCGCTGCCGGTATTTGTCATATCAGCTGAATAGTTTGTGATAGAGAAGCTACCACCTTGACCATTTATTGTTCCAGACATTACAAAGGAAGGAATGCTTAGTGATGCAGATTGAACTACCAGTGACCCATCAACGATCACACTAGCATTAATTGAACCATTAATAGATATATTGTCTGCTCCAAATACCACGCCAAAATTATCATACGTATAGCTAATGGTGCGTGTACCTGTAGCCACACTACCTGTTACAGTCCCTGATATACTGCCGCTCCATATTGTGGATCCATCATTACTACAATTACTGTATGAAAGACTGAACGAGAAATTAACATCATCACCAACGGTGTTATTAGCAGAGTCAATGGTATATGTTCCACTGCTGATACAATTATCTGTAACTGGAACTTTAACAGTCAGTGACTTTGAGCTAACCGCTGTTGAATTTGTTCTTTCTGACTCTGTCACTTCAATGATGTGATTCAGATGCTGACCGATATCATACTGCTTGGCCGCTTCCGCTATCGATGATACTGAGTAGTCCTCACCGGACTGGCTTGATGCCTGATTATAATACGTTGATGAGGTGCTCATTCCCGAAAGTACAAGGCTGGCAGCATTACTCGCATCATCAGCATTAAAGCCACCATCTTCACTACAGCCTGTCAGTAAACTTGCACCAGCAATTAATATCAGTCCCTTTATTACATTCTTTTTCATCATTATTCCCCTTATGTCCCTCTATGGACGCGAATCTATTGTCTATTATCGGCAGCAACCGTTCTCTTTTAAATCCTTCTGTACCACCATCTAATCATTCTGTGAACTGTTCCACATGGTGAGATGTAATTGCCTACATACCCTTAACAAAACAAAAACTTGACTCGGGGCAGCTCAACCGCTTTAATATGCCGCTCTTGGAGGCCGGGTAGCTCAGTTGGTAGAGCAGGGGATTGAAAATCCCCGTGTCGGCGGTTCGATTCCGTCCCCGGCCACCAATTCTTATTACTCCCCAATATTTACTGATCTCCCTTATAGGTGACACGCTACCGCGTGTAGTGTCGGCGGCTGATTCGCTACGCTCACCCTGCGGGCAGCAGAGCTGTCCAGTTTCGCTTACGCTCAACTGTCGATTCCGTCCCCGGCCACCAATTCTTACTTATCCCTTCGATATCCCCCATCCAGCCACTCTATGCAGACCAATACCCTTGTATAAAGATATAAACTTGTTGATAACTCTATCGGTATTGTTGGTATTTTCCATAATTTGTAAAAAATCTGTCAGGAACGCCCCCTGCTAACTCGATATCGCCTACAAACCGTAGGATACTCAGGTTACGAAATTTTGATGGATTAAACTGCCGTGCTTAGGGATAAATCCAGCGTATCAGTCGCTGCCTGTCATACACACCTGGTTTCTGTGGCCTCGTTTGTCGCCGTCCTGCTGTTACTGCTGCTTACGGCCTACTGTCTGGTGAATTTTGACTACCCCAATGCCCTCGCCTATACCACCATACTGTTCATCTCGATCTTAAATTATTGGTATCACCAGCGTTATGGGGATACCGAGCTATCTGGCAGCATTTTGCTAGTGGTACTATTTGGTAGCCTGGCTTTCACGCTAATTAATAACTTTTTTCTTCAGGCTACGCTGTATGCCGCCAGCCTGTTTCCCCTGTTGACGATCACACTAAAAGGACTACGGCGAGGCATATTGTGGAGCGGGCTAATCGCGGCCTTTTTATTTGTCATGGCAACAAACTCTTTGCCCGTGGCTCACCCCTTAATCGATGACATCTATCAAACGCTGATCCATATGGGCTTATTAACGGCGGCCTGCAGCCTGTATTACCTGCTGGCCACACCCGACCTGCGACAGGGCCATCATCACCTGCTCTATCTTGCCCATCATGACCTATTAACCGACACCCTGAACCGGGCGGCATTTTTGAAAACTATGGAACAAAGCATGCAGGATGCACTGGAAAATAATCATTCATATGCGCTGATGTTTCTGGATTTAAACCGCTTTAAGGCCGTGAATGATCTTTATGGCCACCCCGTCGGAGACAAGCTGCTGGCAATGGTGGCACAAAGACTGAAAAGCACCATTCGCGAAAGCGACTATATCTCCCGCTACGGTGGTGATGAGTTTTTAATCCTGCTACAAGATGTGCAGCCTCAGGATGTTGAACAGATATTTACCAATATTCAGAAAAAGTTTACCACCCCCTTTCGAGTTGATGATCTGCAAATCGAGCTGGGGATCAGTATAGGCGTCAGTCTATGTCCACATGATGCCGCCACCATAGAGCGCCTGATTGAGCTGGCGGATAAAGACATGTATGCCAATAAACAATCCACCATCCTGCAGCACCAGGAAGCCTAAAGTACTGGGTCTAGGGCCTCTGTAGTGGGGCTTCCACCTCTTCACGCCGCGGCTTGCCACACAGCTGCTCGATTAAGGCCAAGGCAAAGTCCATCGCGGTGCCAGGACCGCGTGAGGTAATTACCTTACCATCCATCACCACAGGCGCTTCAACCAGCTCTATTTGTTCATTACCCACCGCCGTCAACTGACCAGGGAAACTGGTAGCCCGTTTTCCATCCAGCACCCCCGCGGTAGCCAGTACCTTGGGAGCCGCGCAAATTGCGGTGGTGTACTGTCCGCCTTGCGCCATTTTCTTAACCAGTGCCTGTATGCGTGGATCATCATTTAAATGATCGGCCCCCGGCAAACCGCCTGGTAGACTGATCATATCGAAGTCATCATCCAGAACCTGATCCAGGGCGACATCCGGGATCACGGTCGTCCCTCGGCTACCGGTAACCGGTTCGGCACCATGTAAACCGGCCACCGTGACACTCACCTGAGCACGGCGCAATAAATCAATAATGGTAATTGCCTCCAGGTCTTCAAAACCTGGGGCCAGGGGGATTAATACAGATGGCATGCTTACTCCTGAATGACAGAAGGCGATATCACTAACATAGCATAGTGATTATTTCTCCAACGCGGCATGAAGTGTTTCAGCAGGCATCACCGGGGCCGCCGGTGGCATTAATTGCGATACAGGTACCAGCTCTATGCCCATCGCCTGTAGTTTGGGTAAGTATTTCTCCAGTGCATCCAGGGTATGTGGATAGGGGTGGCCAATCGCCAGTGCCTGCCCCTGGCGCCGGGCAATTCGAACCAGTCGTTTGAACTGCTGTTCTATTGCCTCTGGTGAGGCATCATGATCAAGAAAAACATCGCGCTTGATGGTCGGCACCCCATAACCTTTTGCAATGGTGGCAGCGATACTACGGTGGGTAGTCATACTATCAACAAAATAGAGGTTGCCACGCTTCATCAGGTTACTCATCAACCAGTCCATATGTGAACTGCTGGGCGTCACCTGGCTGCCCATATGCTGTCCTTTATACACCTCTCCGAGCCCAC
>JABURU010000330.1 GCA_014762485.1 Gammaproteobacteria bacterium
ATGGGGTGACGATCTGCTGGATGATATCTCTGAAACGGTCGGTGGGGCCTATATTATTAGCGAAGCTATGGATGACAACACCGTCACCTTTACTTATTAACAGGATTTATGATTAATGTCTGATAATATCACCGAAGTACAATCGGTTTATATCTCCTCGCGCTGTTTATACAGTAAAGCTCAAGTTGAACAAGCATTAGATAAAATGGCTATAACTATTACCGAAGAGCTATCGGAATCCAACCCGGTGATTCTATGTGTATTGACTGGAGCCATCATCCCGATGGGACATTTATTAACACGCATGGATTTCCCCCTGGAAATTGATTATGTGCATGCCACACGTTACCAGGGAAAAACCGTCGGTAAAGAATTGCAATGGTTAGCCAAACCTCGAATAGACTTAACAGGACGCAATGTTCTTATTATTGATGACATTCTGGATGAAGGTCACACCCTAAAAGGCATCATAGATTATTGCCAACAGCAAGGTGCCAATAGCGTACAGAGCGCCGTGCTGGTAGAAAAATATCATGATCGGCGTGTCAAAGATCTGTCGGCCGATTACGTTGGCCTGGGCGTAGATGACTTTTATGTGTTTGGATATGGGATGGATTATAAAGATTACCTGCGTAATGCTCCTGGTATCTATGCAGTAACAGAAGAGGATTAATAACCAAATGGCAGAGTTGGCGATTATCGGCGGTACTGGTTTAACTTCGCTTAATAATCTTGAGATCACACAACGCGAACTGGTACACACTCCATTCGGAGAACCTTCTGGACCTATTACCTACGGCAAATTAGGCAGTACAGAAGTCATGTTTATTCCCAGGCATGGTTCAGGGCATACCATTCCACCACACAAGATCAATTATCGGGCTAATATTTGGGCATTAAAAGAACATGGCGCAAAAAATGTTATCGCGGTAAATGCTGTCGGTGGTATTGATGACGATATGGGACCAGGTGCGCTCATTATTCCCGATCAGATTATTGACTATAGTTATGGCCGACCAATGACGTTTTTTGAAGATAGCCTGGATACGGTTGTACACATCGACTTTACTCATCCGTATTGCGAAAGCCTGCGACAGTTATTACTACGTGCCGCTGAAATTGCCGACTTAAAACTGGTAGATCATGGTACTTATGGCGCAACCCAGGGGCCCAGGCTGGAAACGGCAGCCGAGATTAGGCGAATGGAGCGCGATGGCTGCGATCTTGTCGGCATGACCGGCATGCCCGAGGCGGCCCTGGCCAAAGAACAAGCGCTCTGTTATGCCTCTATCTGCTTATCGGTAAACTGGGCAGCAGGTAAAGAAGAAGGTGAAATCACCATGCAGGCGATTGAAGCCTGCATGGTAGAAGGCATGGAAAAAGTGCGCGGTCTGCTGGAAAAGGTTCCGGAAGCTGATACCGCACGTTAGCGTCGAATAGAGCCAGTTAACGGGTTATTGCTAATAGCCGGAATATTAGTGGTTGTTGCTGGCTTTGGCTCTACGGCTATCTCACCGGCTTCATCTGTCATCTCTTCAAACTTATATGGTGTCGCAAGGACTAGCATGCCAAACATGGGGTGATCCAGGTAATGGATCTCCTTACTACGCATGCGACGTGACTCCTGCAGACGAAATGCCTGTGGCCACTCTTCACGTTTAAGCGTATTTTTCTCATCATCCAGGTAGGGCGCGCGATAAAGCAGATCCGTTTCTACATGTAAAAAGCGCTTACGAATGACCTTAATAGTACCATCGATGAAGGGGGCTGGTGGACCGATAAACTCGTCCCCTAATGACGTGATTACTGGTTGTAGCTCCTCTATAGAAAGGCTAGTAGGGGCACCTGATTCTGAGTCGATAGCCCCTTCAAGCTCTGTCTCCCGCGGGGTAGCCGACCAGTTAATGCCGCCATGAATATGCACGGGAACCGCATGTTCAGGACCATAGCCCGGTTGTCGCCAGGCGACATGTATTAAAGGGTCATACGCCGATGCTTCACGTAATAGTTCAAATTTTTCTGTCAGTTGCATACTATCTGCCTGTAGCATAACAAATGCCAGGGCTTGCAACTGGTCAGTATGAGCCTCGCTCAGGACTTCGGGCAGAGCAGGAAGCAATTTTTGTGCATCCCGCAGGTCAGGATTGCCAGGATCACGTTGCCACAGCTCTCTAGAGAGCGCAGGCAAATCGTGATGGCGAAATATCACCACTTCGATATCATACCAGTCCAGCTGCTCTAGCGCTGGCTCTTCCTCCACTGGTTGTGCCACGGCCGGCATGGTCACCAACAACAGACTAGACAGGATTATGCCTAAATATTTGTTCATACTATTCCGTCGAATTAAAATGCATGGCCATATATTAACGCGAGAATGGACATGGCGGTACGTGAAATATTAAAAATGGGACATCCTACACTGCTGCAAAGCTCAAAGGTAGTCGCCGAGTTCAATACCCCCGCACTGGAACAGTTGATTGAAGACATGGCCGATACTATGGTGGCGGCAAATGGCGCAGGCCTGGCTGCACCTCAAATTGGCGTACTACAACGGGTAGTCATATTTGGTGGAGGGGAAAATCCCAGATACCCAGGTACCGAACCGGTACCGCATACCATCCTGATTAATCCTGAAATTAAACATTTAAACGATTCAATGGAAGAGGGCTGGGAAGGTTGCCTGAGCATACCCGAAATGCGTGGACTGGTACCACGGTATCGTGAAATTGAGTATCAGGGATATGATCCACAGGGTAACCTTATTCAAAGACAGGCTCATGGTTTTCATGCCAGAGTAGTACAGCATGAATGTGACCATCTGGATGGTGTACTATATCCATTCCGCATAAAGGACCCGCGATATTTTGGCTTTGAGAGTGAACTTTTCAAACCATAACCGCCATGGTCACGAGATAACTACACGATACAATATTTTTATATTATATTAGCAATTAGCTAGTACCAATTATTGGCTTCTATACAAGGAAGTATGCATGTCATACGAGCTCAAGTGGACAGATGACCGCGGATTACAGCGAACCTTTAAAGGTTCTGTTATGGCAGATGATGTCTTGACCAGTGTGCTCACTGTTCATGGCGATCCAAGGTTCGAGAAAATACGTTACATCATTAACGATTTTACAAACATCACTGACTATAATCTCGATGATGAAGATATAAAGGTATTATCCGCCATGGGTAAAGCGGCAACGCTTACTAATCCAGGCTTAAAAGTAGCCATCGTTGCTCACAACAGCGAAGTGTTAAATCTGGGTGAGTTTTACTGTCAGCGTGTTGCTAACTCATCAGTCAATTGTCAGACCTTTGAAGATCTGGAAGCATGTCAACAATGGGTGAAGTGCTAATCTCGGAAAAATAATACTCATAACTCTCCCCAGCCTCACACTTAAAAAACTGCTTAGAACCAGGGGGTTCCGACTCAAGCAGAAGACTTGCGCTACGGTAGTATAAACGTGAGCTTTTATTACTAATGCTTTAGTCAGCCACTAACGCATCCAGTACCTCTTCAACTATCCCCAGGCGCTCATCTTTATCTTCCATTTTCCAGAAAAATTGAAAACGCTCATTTTTATCCAGCCTAAAACGACGAGGTCGATTTTGGATCAACATA
>JABURU010000145.1 GCA_014762485.1 Gammaproteobacteria bacterium
GATGGGGAAGTGCTCATCATATTGACCATTACTGACGGCCACCGCTGCTTGCTGTATGGCACCCGCTATATCCGCATCCATTAACCCCAGTTGCTGATTGGTGTGGGCGCAAGCCGATTTAACCAAACCCAGGGCACGGATCATCATGCGCGGGATGGGCAAGCCACTAATGGGAAAGTTATCGACCGCACGTTGGGTCTGGGCGGCATAAAGGGCATCGGCGGGTACTTGTACCTCACCCATACTGTCGTGTTCGGTACGGAATGTTTGCTCGCTCATATACAGCGTGTTCCTTCTAGGCTGAACTAGGTAATGGGATATTGTTGTCTATATCTTAGCAAGATGTGTGGTGATTTTTGACTTGAATTGTGGAAAAAGCTGCAAAATAAAGATGATTATCGTACATTTATCTGGGGAGCTACCGATTGACATGATGCCTGTGACGCCAGAAGCTCTTTTTAAAATAGCCTTACAAGGCAGTTGAGAGGCATGGGCCAAAGACAAGGTTGGGGAATATCTCTAATTTAGAAGTTTATCTAAAACGGTAAGGATAGTTGAATGTTTGATTCATCCGCGGGAAGACTGCTGAACGCTCCTCACTCAGATGATGGATTTTCTGTGTATGAAAATGGCACCTATCGTTGGCTGTCACACCAGGGAGTAGCGCATAGCGCAATGCGTCTTGATAAGGCTTACATACCCGTATTGCCAAGTCATTTGAATATGCTCACTTCGTTGTTATTTAACCCTGCTCCCAGACGTATCCTGATCATTGGGCTAGGTGGTGGTGAGCTATTGCGCTTTTTCAAGCACTCCGTGAAGGATATCGACATCGATGTGGTCGAAATATCATCTAAGATTGTTGAGCTATTCAAACAATACTTTTCACCACAAAATATCCGGTCAATCGATGGTGTATTATCCAGGTTATATCAGGAAGATATATGCACACTAGATTTGCCAGAAATGACAAACCGCTACGATATGATCTACCTCGATGTATACGGTGATTCATTATTACCGCCGTGTCTTTATCAGCCAATGTTCTTTCAGCGACTGAAGTCATGGCTAACTCCCGTCGGCATATTAAATGCGAATTTCCTGGTGCAGGACAAGCAAAGTGCTTTGTCTGTATTGGTACCTATGCGTGAACAATTTTCCAGTAATACCTTGTACCTGGAAGTAAGTGGCTGTTTGAATGTCATAGCCCTGGGACTAAAGCCAGAAGATAAGGCGACAAATATTAGCGAGCTATATGAGCGTGCTGATATCTTAAGCCAAAAGTTCGAGATAGATTTTTCGGTATTGATAGATAATTTGAAAAAAATAAATCCACTGTACGATAACGGCTTGTTTATATAATTACGCAAGGTCCGGTTACGGTGTAAAGTGATACTGGTTTGTGATGTTATTGACTTTGCTATCAGTCGCCTAAGGGTTTATTGTTTTATCCCAAATTCGTTCCCATGTTCTAATGATGATATCACCACTTCGTTGTGATGGTTTATGTTCTGGTATGACCGATTGGATATGAGGGTTGCCGAGTTCGGCAACCTTGAAGCGAAAAGTATAGCTTGGCTCCATGCCCATGCGTAGATCGGTGAACATGACATCGTGGTTGTTTACGTTAATCGAGTAGATGCCACGGCTAAACCATTTAAGTCGTTGTACCGTCCAGGTATCCTCTATCCCGTTTAACAGCGACTCATCGCTGGGATAAAACTGGAAATCTATCTTGTTGTCCTCATCCAGCAAGGAATAGAAACCTTGATAGTAGCCATCATCGGACATGACGATGGTCCTCCATAATAATGTATTCAACGGTGCTGCTGTAATAAACACCTGGTGATGGGCAATCTTTTGTTGCTGCAGGGCATCCTTAATTTGAACAGAGGCAATATTTTTTGCCATCAATCCCCAGCCCAGATAGAGAGTGCTAATGATCAGGCCGTATCGATTGATCAGGTGACCACGGTTGGCCTCGCGAGATAACACCAGCGCGGCGATAATACCGATCAACAACGGAAGGGTATACAAGGGATCAATGATAAAGATGCTGGAAAAGGCGACCGGCGTATTATCGATGGGCCAGAATATCTGCGTACCGAAGGTGGTGAACGAGTCCAGCATCACGTGAGTAAAAAAGACCAAATAGATCGTTATCGCCCACCGAGTGGAATGCTCCCGGTACTGCGGGTGAGTTTTATTTATCAGCCATACTATCAGCGGTGTTATCAGGGCGAGTATAAATATGGAATGGCTGGCCGAGCGATGGTAGGTAAAGTTCTTTACCGCGTCACCTAGCGGAACAAAGACATCCAGGTCCGGCAGGGTGCCCGCGATGGCGCCCCACAGCAGGGCCTTCCGGCCGACCTTGCGGCCGATGGTGGCCTCGGCTACTGCGGCACCCAGTGCGATTTGTGTTATAGAGTCCATCTGCTGTTCCCGTACCCAGAGGCCTGCTGTGTCATCACAGACTGTACATTGTAGCGTCATGATAAGGAGGGTGTCTTTGAAATATTTTATACAGGTGGAAGTGGGGGGGTGAACGAGTTACAGGATAGTCTTCAATTAAGATTAATCACCAGGGGCTACTGCACAAAAAAACCGGCCACAGGGGCCGGTTGTAGTTTGTAAAAATACCTACTACTTAATACACATATTATGTCTCTACAATTCGATCTCTTCCATATCATCCAGCCAACCGGCATTATCATCCAGCTTCATGATCTTCATCTTACTGGCCATCTCAGGCTCTTCCGGCCTGGAGTGGATGTGTTTCAGGATCAGTTTGTCATCGATGCGACCGACAATTTCAATCTTGCCGATATCATGGCCCATGATGAACTTAAAGCGCTTGGCATAGCCATCCAGTCGCTCCTTGGCCTTGTCCACCATGTCGATACCCTGTTTCAGAGATACCTGGAAATGGTGACGCACCCGGGAGACCGGCATGCATTGATACAGGTAATACGGATTCACCCCTATCTTCACCAGGCCATTCATCAGGTTCTCGATATCTTCTACCGTATCATTAACCCCTTTTAGCAGCACCGCCTGGTTATTCACCGCAATACCCGCTTCACGTATGCGCAGAACCGCTTTACGTGCATCCTCGGATATCTCATTCACATGATTAAAGTGGGTAGGAATATAGAGTGTCTTTTTCTTATTAAACTCTTTCAGGTACGCCATCAACTCATCGTCGAAAAAGCGCATGGGATAGACCACCGGCGTTCGCGTACCGATACGTACATAGTTAATGTGATCGATATCCAGCAGGCTATCCAGCATTTTGATGATGCGCTTGGTACCGATCAACAGGGGATCACCACCGGAGATGATGACATTGGTGATCTCCTTATGCTCGCGGATATACTCAGCAGCCCGCTGAAAATTTTCCACTGTCTTGTCGTTGGGTAACCCTACGATGGCCTTACGGAAACAGTGACGGCAATACATCGAACAGTAGTCGGTGGCCACCACCAGGGCGGAATAGGGATATTTATGCAATATGCCGTTGCCCTTGTTGTGCTTGTCGTCACCATAAGGGTCCTGGGTGGTCTCACCCATGGCACCTGCAATGACCAGCTCATCTTCA
>JABURU010000365.1 GCA_014762485.1 Gammaproteobacteria bacterium
TTCTGAGGTAGAAGAGATTGTTGTTGTACTTGGGCATGAAGCAGAAAAATAATAGATATGCTGAATGGCTTCCCTGTTACGGTAGTGATCAATGAACATTACCAGCAGGGACAGATGACCTCGGTACACGCCGGGATGAATGCCTTAAGCAAAGAGTGTGATGGCATTATGGTATGTCTGTCAGATCAGCCGTTAATTGAAGCAGTAGATATCAATGCATTAATACGTGCATTTGAGAAGCGAACGCATGGTGCGATTGTGATACCAACCTATCAGGGGCAGCGCGGAAATCCTATTATTATGGCCTCCGAATACCGCCAGGTTATCGTAAACAGTGATCGAAACCTGGGTTGTAAGAGACTGATTGAGAAGAGCCCGGAGCTGGCTAGTACTGCCGAGATGAACAGCGAACACTTTGTCTTTGATATGGATACTCCGGCAGATTACGCAGAGTTCAAGCGCCGGTTTATGAATAGTGATGACATGGTTCAGGCATCGTAGTTGTCCAGCAAGAGGTAGATAGAGATGGCTAAAGATATTCTCAATGTACTAGCAGAATTACAGGCAAAGGGCGAGCCTTATGCCGTGGCTACTGTAGTGGAGACGACAGGCTCTGTATCTGCCAAGATCAGTTCCAAGGCCGTGGTGGATCAGGACGGACGTGTGGTATCTGGCTGGATTGGTGGTGGCTGTGCCGAATCGATTACCTGTGATACTGCACTGAAGTCGATGGTCAGCGGTGAACCACGCATGATCGACATCGATCTGGATAGCGACATGCTCGGAAAAGGCATGCCCTGCGGAGGTAAGATGCGCGTGTATGTAGAACCAGTATTACCGAAACCTTCGATGTGGATCATCGGTCATGGCCGTGTTGCTGAATCTCTATGCATCATGGCAGACCTGGTGGGCTTGAATGTGATTGTTATCGATCCGGACGTCGAATGGGAACAGTATCCGAACGCCAGCAGACTGATTATCGATGATAGTAAGCTGGAACAGTTGAAACCGGGTAAGGATGACTATTTAGTGATTGCCACCCAGGCCAAAGACGATCACGAAATGATGAGTACTGTGCTGGCCACTGAGGCACATTATATAGCCTTAATCGCCAGCCGTAAGCGTTCTCGTCTGGTGCAGGATTACCTGCGCAAGGAAGGTTATAAAGATAGCGATTTGCAACGAGTGATGATGCCGTCTGGTCTTGATCTGGGTGCACGATTGCCCGAAGAGATCGCCCTGTGTGTGATTAGTGAGATCACGATGCTGCGTCGCGGAGGCACCGGCATGCGCATGCGTGACAAGCTGCAGTTAGAAGCAGTACAGACTAAGGCCGCAGGTTAAGCCAACGCATGATGAGATATGCATTTCATGTGGTTGTGGGGAAAAATGCGTAGTGTTCTGATGATGCGACCTGATGAAATTACTCGCCGCCGCTGGATGAAGAATAGCATGATGTTGCTGTTGTTTGGTCAGGTGATACTGGTGGCATACCTGTTAGCCATGAGTGCGCAGAACATGGTGCTATTCATGGTGTTTAGCATCATTCCAATCTGGTTATTATGCCACCTGGTGTCTAAGCGTCCCGTCAGTGAACCATATAGCGAGATGGGCCTGGTAATGTTTGCTGCCGGGGGCTTTGGCATGTTGTTGGGTTCATTATTTGATATCGGCCAGCTAGGCCCATATGCACTACTATCTTATTGTCGGGATAATTCTTTAAGCACTATCTTTTTTGATAGTAATAAAATCGTACAGTTTTTCTCGCTCATGCCGTGGTCATTTATCGGTATGATATTGACCGGTAACTTGGCAATGTTATTGTTTGACAGTATGGGTATGCATCGCCATATGACATTCAGGCAATACATTTATATTTACTTGGTCTGTAATATTGGTATGTTGATGGGGATGCTTGTTGGTGAAGCGGCTGCTTCAATGATCGATATGAGTATAAATGGAACCGTTGCGGCGGCGATGATGTTGCTTTTGATGATCATAGGGATGACCCTGGGCATGTTATCACTGTTGTATATTATGATGAACCTTATGCGTATGAACGTTACCATCAATCGCTAACCCGACACCAGAAGAGTTGTATTAATATGAGCAGGGAAAATAATAATACCGTTATGCCTATGTGGGCGACTCCTGTATTAAGAAAAAAATTCGAACAGCATCAAACGGTCAATAGTGAGCTGGTAAAGATTTTTCAGGAACACCGCCGAGCAAATGACAAGATTCATGGCCCAGTATATTCCAGCCCGGATGATCTGTTAAGTCGTTATGGTGATACTGCCATAAATGATCTGTTTAAATTTATCTCAGACTCGGTGTATGAAATTGCTAGCAGTGTAAACGGCCCGATGTGGGAGCAAAGCAACTCGAGTAAGATCAATATGAACGTCGTTGGTGCCTGGTTCCAGATTCAAAATAACTTTGGTTTTCATGACGTGCATACCCACGGCAATTGCTCCTGGTCTGGTGCCTATTATGTGCAGGTGGATGAAGAAGAAAAACGCATCGCCCATCCTCAGCTGGGTGAACAAAACGGCGTAACCCGTTTTTATAGCCCCTATGAAGATGTACTGGGTGGCGGTTATATGGATTCAGGCAACCTTTATTTGCAAGCCTCAACCTTCGATTCAAAACCAGAAGAGGGGGTGTTGGTGGTGTTTCCATCCTATTTGAAACATATGGCGTTGCCTTATCAGGGTGACAAGGATCGCATCATTGTATCGTTTAATGTGCAGATACATGGTGATCAGGGAAATGATGTCTTGCCGTATGGGTTTTATTAGGGTCTCTGTTTTATTGAATAAACCAGAGACCCTTAGATATCAGGACGGTAATAAGGCTTAGCGCATGAAGTTAATATAGGGCTGTACCGAAACGGTGTCACCAGCTTCGACGGTGCCTTGTGCCTCATCGAGTATGATCAGGCAGTTGGAGCGGCTGATGGAGCTTAAAATTCCCGCGCCCTGTGAGCCACTGCTGGTGACTATCATTTCACCGGCTTCATTTCTGGACATAATGCCGCGCTGGAATTCTGTACGACCGGGATTCTTTTTCAGTTTTGTCTGGCAGATGGCATTAATCGTTAGCTCATCCTGACTCTCTTCGCCCATCATCTTGCGTATCGCCGGTATGACAAACTGGAAGAAGGTGACCATCACCGCGACGGGATTGCCGGGCAGGCCAAAGAACATGGCCTTATTAAGCTGACCGAAGGCTAAAGGGCGACCTGGTTTCATGTTGAGCTTCCAGAAATCGATCTTACCCAGATCATCCAGTATCATTTTTACATAGTCGGCATCACCGACGGAGACACCACCACTGGTTAATACCACATCGGCATTAATTGAGGCTGTTTGAAAAGCATCACGTATTGCATCAGGCTGATCTGGAATCACCCCCATATCAATAATGTCGCAATCCATATCGGTTAGCATGCTATACAGGGTATAACGGTTACTGTCGTAAATTTCACCTTCGCCCAGCACCTGGCCTAATGAGCGTAACTCGTCTCCGGTGGAGAAAAAGGCCACACGCAGTCGGCGTTTCACCTGTACCTCTGGGATACCCAGTGACGCCAGCAGAC
>JABURU010000177.1 GCA_014762485.1 Gammaproteobacteria bacterium
CTCCCGCATGGGCGCAGAATTTGTTCCGCAACTGGATGAGGGTGATATCGCTCTGCATGCCTTGCGTATACCTGGTACTAGCCTTACTCAGGCAGTAGAAATGCAGAGGGTATTGGAGGAGAAGCTAAAAGGCTTCCCTGAGGTATCTCACATCTTTACTAAGCTGGGTACTGCGGAAGTGGCTACCGATCCCATGCCCCCCAATGTGGCCGATACCTTTGTTATGTTAAAGCCTCGTGACGAATGGCCTGATCCTCGCAAGCCCAAGTCACAGCTGGTGGCCGAGATGGAGGCCCTTGCAAACGGTACCGGGCAACAATTATGAATTTACTCAGCCAATACAGATGCGCTTTAACGAACTGATATCCGGAGTACGTTCAGATCTTGCGGTCAAGGTATATGGGGATGACTTTGATACCTTGGTAGAGTTGGCTGAACAAATAGAATCTGTTGTTTCGAAAGTGAATGGGGCGTCAGATACCCGCACTGAGCAGGTGACGGGCCTGCCAGTGTTAACCATCTCACCAAAGCGCGAACGTCTGGCTGATTATGGTATTGATGTAGCCACTATTCAGGAGAACCTGCGTATCGCATTTGGTGGAGGCTTGGTAGGACAGATCTTTGACGGTGATAAGCGTTTTGATCTGGTTGTTCGTTTGCCGGAAGAGCAGCGTACAGAGCTGGAGGTCTTAAAACGTCTACCTATTCCCTTGCCCGAAGTAGAGCAGGGCGAAAGCTTTGGTGATGCGGATATGCTCGGTTTGGTTAAGGATACGCCGGAATCCATACCGTTACAGGAGCTTGCCGATATAAGTTTTACCATTGGTCCTAACCAGATCAGCCGTGAAAATGGTAAACGTCGTGTCGTCGTCACCGCCAATGTGCGAGGACGTGATCTGGCCAGCTTTGTAAGTGATGTGCAGGCTGCTGTGGGTAGGGATGTACAGCTACCAGCAGGATACTGGGTGGGCTATGGCGGTACCTTTGAACAGCTTATATCGGCTTCGAAGCGACTGTCTATCGTAGTGCCATTAACACTACTGCTTATCTTTGGCCTCTTATTTATGGCCTTCAATTCCGCCAGGGATGCTGCCATCGTCTTTTCCGGTGTACCCCTGGCCTTGACCGGTGGTGTGGCGGCACTTGCTATGCGCGGATTGCCTCTGTCCATTTCTGCCGCTGTGGGCTTTATAGCCTTATCCGGTGTCGCAGTACTCAATGGTGTAGTAATGCTCTCCTTTATTCGCGATTTGCGAGCCAGGGGCGTGGCGTTGCAAGAGGCGATTATAGAGGGTGCCATGACGCGTTTAAGACCCGTCTTGATGACGGCACTGGTGGCGAGTTTAGGTTTTGTCCCGATGGCTTTGAATGTCGGTATAGGTGCCGAGGTTCAGCGCCCCTTAGCCACTGTGGTCATAGGTGGCATCGTATCTTCAACATTACTTACCTTATTAGTTCTACCGGTGTTATATCAAAAGGTATATCGCAATAAATCATCTCTCTGATGATTCACAAAACTTGGGAGAAAGTTATGTTTAATTCAAAAAAGTTTATTAGGTTAACCATCTTGACTGGTATGGCGCTGACATTGTCAGCCTGCGCCAGCTTTCCGAACACACAAAATCTGGATGAAAGTCAGATCAAGCTTCAAGTTATCGACTCGAATTTTGTCAAAATACACCATGTTAGTGTAAGTAATTCAGGAACGGGCATGTTTTTGACCGGAAAAGTAGAAAGGCGGTTTAAATTACGCGGATTAATACCTGGTCACATTGATGTAGAGTTATTCGATATTAACGGAAAGGTAAAATATTCAGGGGTGATTAATTATATGAGAAAAAATAGGCACAGCTATTATGCTAAGTTTTCCAAAGAGCTTTCATTTCCGATCGAACGTGGAAGCAGTTTGAAACTTAAATACCATAGAGGTGACCATCATAGTCATCACTCTTGATCATGGCTGTGGCCTGGCATTCTATGCTGTGTAGTATGGGTGCCAGGCATTTTGGTATGGATTCAATACAGAGCGCCGGAAACTTAGGATAAGTGCTTGGCCGTATCGTATCGAGGATAGAAGTGCTGGTATTTGATAGAAAATAGGCAGTATCAACAACGAATTTATAATTTTTATGAAGAATATATGTCTTATTTTGCTGCATGGGCAACAAGCGCCTGTGCTGCCAGGACCCATAAAAATTGTAAATAGCCACTTACTCAAAGTGCTGAGCGACAGCTTTGTATATGGACTCCTCCTGTTGAGCAAGAAAACCTGTCTTTCAAATAGTAGTCGCGTACGTATATTCGGTTTTTAATTGGCGACGCTATCGCCTAACCCTCAATGTATGCGCATCCTAATGCCTCTATGGGTCGTTGACATTCACTGTCACAAAGCAGAGCAGGTTTCATTAAGATGGATAACTTCTATCTGATATTGGCTTACTCGCTGAACTCGGTTCTATCTATAACCTAGGTTTGTATTTAATTAATAACAGGTGATTCACACCATCTCATGCATCAGGCATGTTGTGCATTGTATTCCGTACCTTGTGTGAGCAGGGCCCAAGCCGTGCGTACATTCTTGTTAGCCAGTGCCACAGCAGCCCGACCGTATCCCGCACGTTGAATGAGCGAGCATAACCACTGATCTTTTCGTGTCTTGGGCTCTTTCATCTTATGCACATAGGCTCTAGCGCCTTGAATGAGCACCGCTCGTAATCGTCGATTGGCGACGTGTTTACTTATTCCGATGATGTTGGTTTTGCCGCCACTGCTGTATTGCTTGGGCGTTAAGCCTATGTAGGCGGAGTACTCACGCCCATTATGAAACGCCTTCCCTGTACCAAAGCTGGCAAACAACAGCAGTGAGCCGATGGGCCCCACACCTTCTAACTTCGTTAATCGCGTGCAGGCCGCATTGTGTTTCACCAGTTGTTCAATCTCTTTATCCAGGAAGGTAGCATCCTCCTTTAACTGGAGAAAGCGTGTGTACATTCGCGCCAGTGTTGGGCGATAGCTGTCCGGCAATTCATTGTCGCCGTCTTCCAGGACCTCAGGGATGGCACGTGTTAAGGCGGCAAAGCCCTGCGGGATGACCACACCAAACTCCATCAGCAGACCACGGATATGATTGGATAGGGCCGTTTTTTCCTGGATGAGCAACTCGCGTGAGCGTTGAATCGATTGCATACCCTGTTGTTCAACACTCTTCATAGGTGCTTCTTTGATATTTGGACGCCTCGCGGCCTCAGCCACAGCTAATGCATCATTACTGTCAGTTTTATGTCCCTGGCGAAAGGGCACAATGGTTTTGGCTGGAATGATTTTTACGCTGTGCCCATATCTTTGTGCCATCCTGGCCCAGTAGTGAGCGGTTGCGCAGGCCTCAAAGGCAACCAGTGATGGCTTTTGCTTGGCGAGGAACTCTGAAAACTTCTTTCTGGATAAAGCTTTGTTCTGTAGTTGATTATTGTTGGGTGAGTCTACAGAAATCTGCATTACATTCTTTGCACAATCAACGCCACTCGTATTATAGTTTTTCATGTATGGATTCCTCTATTTGGTTTCTCGACAACTCC
>JABURU010000280.1 GCA_014762485.1 Gammaproteobacteria bacterium
GTGTATAAGATACAGAAGCAAGACGAATGTATCGAAAAGTTTTTATGGGCCTTGCGCCATGGTGCGTACCCTGCCGGCCGTATTACCTCCAATGCCGGTGCCCAGGCCTATAAGCCGGCCACCTCGACGATTAACTGTACCGTGTCTGGCATTGTGGCCGACTCGATGGATGATATCCTCGAGAAGGTGCACGAAGCTGGCCTGACGTTGAAGGCTGGTTGTGGTATCGGTTACGAGTTTTCCACCTTGCGTCCCAAGGGCGCGTTTGTCGCCGGTGCCGGTGCCTATACCTCTGGCCCACTGTCCTTCATGGATATCTACGACAAGATGTGTTTCACCGTCTCCAGCGCCGGCGGACGCCGTGGTGCACAGATGGCGACCTTCGATGTCGGTCATCCCGATGTGATGGATTTCATTCGCGCCAAGCGTGAAGACGGTCGCCTGCGCCAGTTTAACCTGTCGCTGCTGATCACCCAGGAGTTCATGGAAGCGGTGAAAGAGGATGACGACTGGAAGCTGGCCTTCCCGATCACCGAAAAAGAGGCGGAGATCGACGGCGTTAATATTAAAGACAAGACCCAGGTGGTCTGGCGCGACTGGCCGGTGACTGAAAAGTACATCGTCAATAAAGAGGGCCAGGTGGCCTGCAAGATCTACAAGACCATCAAGGCACGTCATCTGTGGAATATGATCATGGCCTCCACCTATGACTTCGCCGAGCCGGGCTTCATTCTCATCGACAAGGTCAATGAGATGAACAACAACTGGTTCTGTGAAAATATTCGTGCCACCAACCCGTGTGGTGAGCAGCCACTGCCTCCGTATGGCTCCTGCCTGCTGGGCTCCATCAACCTGACCCGTTTTGTACGTGACCCGTTCACTGACAAGGCACGCTTTGACTGGGAACAGTATCGCGAAGTGGTTGGGGTGTTTACCCGCATGCTGGATAACGTGGTCGAGATCAATGGCCTGCCACTGGAAGGCCAGCGTGACGAGATTATGTCCAAGCGCCGTCACGGCATGGGTTTCCTCGGCCTGGGTTCCACCATGACCATGCTGAAGATGAAGTACGGCTCAGAGAAATCCCTGGAATTCACTGAGCAGGTGACTCGCGAGCTGGCGGTAACCGGCTGGCAGACCGGCCTGGAGCTGGCGAAAGAAAAAGGCGCTGCCCCGGTTCTGGAGCAAGACTTCAAGGTTACCGGTGAGATGTTACGTAAGCGTCCTGAAATGAAGAAGGATGGCTACAAGGTGGGTGACAAGGTTAAAGGCAAGGTGCTGCACGCCAAGTACAGCCGTTATATGCAGAAGGTGGCCGAGGTAGCGCCCGAGCTGGTAGCAGAGATGGCCGAGGTCGGTTCACGCTTTACTCATCACAGCTCCATTGCGCCGACGGGGACTATTTCCCTGTCACTGGCCAACAATGCCAGTAACGGTATTGAGCCTTCGTTTGCCCACCACTATTCGCGTAACGTGATTCGTGAAGGCAAGAAGACCAAAGAGAAGGTCGATGTTTACTCCTTCGAGCTGCTGGCTTACCGCGAACTGGTGAATAAGGAAGCGATGCCTTATGCCGAAGATGAAGCCCAGCAACTGCCGGATTACTTCATCAGTGCCGATGACATTAATCCTACCGAGCACGTCGACGTACAGGCCGCGGCACAGAAATGGATCGATTCATCCATCTCCAAGACCGCCAACGTGCCCACGGATTACGACTACGACAAGTTCAAGGACATCTACCTGTATGCCTACGAAGAAGGCCTGAAGGGTTGTACTACCTTCCGCTTCAACCCAGAGGCATTCCAGGGCGTGTTGGTGAAAGAGCAGGATCTGGAAAACACCACTTACAAGTTCACCCTGGAAGATGGTTCCGTGGTGGAAGTGAAGGGTAATGAAGAGATTGAGTATGACGGTGAGACACACACTGCCGCAAACTTATACGATGCCCTGAAAGAAGGCTACTACGGCAAGTTCTGACGCTGCGCCAGAGGCTTCATGGCCGCGTTGTCGCAGTTATCTGCGCGTGCTCACATACTAATGTATGCTGCGCTGCTCGAAACTGCGAGCGCCTTGCCCTGAAGCCTCTGGCTTGGTCAGAACACTTAGGTAAAAGATAAAAAATATTGTGAAAGAATTTTGGCTCGGAAGGGACAACCGGGCAAACGGAGAAAGAAAATGGCAATTAAGATAGAGAAGGCGATCACCGGTTACGCGGTGGCGAAAGAGGAAGAAGAGGCAGCCGTCGCTAAAGTAGCGGCAGAAGCCACTTCGCAGGAAGACTCTACCGTTGTGCAGATGCACGAGGCGCTGGAGCGTCCGGAAGAGTTAATGGGGGCAACGTATAAAATTAAGACGCCTCTGTCCGAGCACTCTTTGTACGTGACGATTAACGACATCGTGCTGAACAAAGGCACTGACCACGAGCACCGTCGTCCATTCGAGATCTTTATCAACTCGAAGAACATGGATCACTTCCAGTGGATCGTTGCCTTAACACGAATTATCTCGGCGGTATTCCGTAAGGGTGGCGACGTGACCTTCCTGGTGGAAGAGCTACGTTCGGTATTTGATCCCAAGGGCGGTTACTTCAAGCGTGGTGGCAAGTACATGCCATCACTGGTGGCCGAGATCGGTGATGCCATTGAATGTCACCTGCGCACCATCGGCATGCTGCAGGACGAGGGCATGGATGAGCATCAAAAGGCGCTGGTAGAAGCCAAACGTGCAGAATACGAAGCCAGTCAGAACCAGGGTAGTGAAGAGGCCAAGGGCGATTTCCCTCCCGGTGCGCAGCTGTGTAGCAAGTGTAATACGCAAGCAGTGGTACTGATGGACGGTTGTATGACCTGTCTTAATTGCGCTGACTCCAAGTGCGGCTAATAGCGGCGTGAGGAGTTCTCATACTGCGTTGCTGAATTTTTCTGCGCGTGCTCACTTACTGCTTGTAAGCTGCGCTGCTCGAAAAATTCGCGCCTTGCCTGAGAACTCCTCACTTGCTCTTAGGTGCTGAGTAGATGAAGAATAAAAGCACGATAGAAAGAAACGAATACTAATAATAAGAGATGCATGTGAAAGCACCATTATTATAAATTTGGATGTGAAAGATTGATGAGGTTGATAGTTAAAGGAGAAGAGTAAGGGCTACGAATAATA
This sequence comes from Gammaproteobacteria bacterium, assembly GCA_014762485.1. Taxonomy (GTDB): domain Bacteria; phylum Pseudomonadota; class Gammaproteobacteria; order Thiohalospirales; family Thiohalospiraceae; genus JABURT01. The sequence goes on from JABURU010000280.1 coordinate 3,157, forward strand.
ATAGAGTCCGATATAACTCTTTATGGTTAGGAGAGGTCAGGTGTTATCACCTGTATGACGATATAAGGATGTCGTCAGGGAAAACAAGGAAAAACCTTAATGCAACAATACTTTCAAACCGCAGCGGGTGTGGCTCCGCAAATCGTCACTATCTGTATGTACTGTGAGAAGATACGCGACAACGGTAGTAATTCGTGGAGCGCATCGGAAAAAGTGAAAGAGGGCGTTTTGTTGTCCCATGGTATGTGCCCGAATTGTCAGACAGCCGTCTATAAAGAGCTGGAAATACTGGGCTCAGCCTGATTGATGAGTTATGGAAATAACAACAAGAAAATTGGCACACCATTAACCAGTGGTAAAACATTTTATAGTTACAAAAATAATCCTCAAACCATCTTTATGGTT
>JABURU010000060.1 GCA_014762485.1 Gammaproteobacteria bacterium
ATATGTATCCCAACCAGATGACCGGGGAGTCGTCAGGGGTGGCCTCTGCGCCTGACTTATCATCCCTAAATGATCCGCTATGGTTCGAGCTGCTGAATAACGCGCATGAAATCCATGCCCCGGCAGGCACCGAATTTGTAGAGTCCAATTTTGAGGATGGCCTGGCTTTTCTCAGACAAGGCAGCCTTCGCATCTATGAAATAGCGGATGACGGCCGCGAGCTGTTTTTATACAAGCTCCACGCCGGTGATATCTGCCTGCTGCCCCTGTTGCTACGCGATCACATCCAGCACTGCAATATAAAGGCGGTGTGTGACACAGAATGCAGTATTACCGTATTGCCTCGTCGGCGCTTTGAAGAGGTGATGGAACATATCCCGACCCTGCGAAATTATGTACTGAGCTCCATGGGCCGCCATATGCACATCCTGATGCGAATTATTGATCACCTCGCCTTTCATACCCTCAGCACTCGTCTACTACATCGTCTTAATGACAAGCAGCGTGAGCAAAATAGCGACCTGATTCGAACCACACACCAGGAACTGGCCTCGGAGCTGGGTACCAGCCGGGAAGTGGTCAGCCGCCTGTTAAAAGGGTTTGAAAGCCAGTCAGGCTGTATCCGCCTACGCCGTGGCGCGATAGAAATCCTCTCCAACCAGCAGTTACAGAGTGCAATGGCAGGATAACCTGGCCAAGGTGATGGCAGTCACTGACACTGTCATCACCCTTCCTCTATAGTCATTCCGTCAACGAAGGGGAAGCTACAAGCTCCCTGACCATAACTATAAGGGTCGCACCAGAGATTTTTCGACCTATAAATGAGATGTGATTTTACTTCCTCCACACTCACCGGGAGCTTGGGGGATGGGCATTGCTTCTGGTGCAGAATAAAATCCCTAATGCCCATCCTGTTTTTTCACCTTACCAGCCGCCCGTTGGTGTTACACTATCCCTTTGTTATTTACTGATCTTGTCACCATGTCAGACATCCCTGTAGTACTCGTTTTTGCCGGACACGATCCCTCCGGAGGCGCCGGTATCCAGGCGGATATCATCGCGCTCTCCAGTATGGGCTGCCATGCTGCCACCGTCGTGACCGCCATTACCGTGCAAGACACAGGCAATGTACACTCTTTTCAAGCCGTTGATTCCCAACTGGTCATCGCACAGGCCCAGGCTATTTTGCATGACAGTCAGGTGGCCGCCATCAAGATCGGCATGATCGGCAGCGATGAAACCGCCTCGGCCATCGCCCTGTTATTAAACCAGTACCCCGATATTCCGGTGATACTGGATCCGGTATTAAAAGCTGGCGGCGGTAGCAGCCTGGGGAATGAAGATCTGATTAACACCATCCAGTCACAGCTACTGCCACGGGTGACCCTGCTGACACCCAACAGTCTCGAGGCGCGCACGTTGGCAACCAATGCGGATAATCTGGATGCCTGTGCCGAGGCCCTGCAAGACGCCGGTTGTGCCTATGTCCTGATCACCGGTAGCCATGAAGACACCAACGATGTCATCAATACCCTGTACGGCAATCACCGCGTATTGAGCCGGCAAAGCTGGCCTCGACTGCCGAATGAATATCATGGCTCAGGTTGTACCCTCGCCTCGGCCGCAGCGGGGTTGCTCGCCCAGGGACTGGATGTTGAACAGTCGGTGCTTCATGCACAGGAGTATACCTGGAGCGCACTGGATCACGGCTACTGCTCGGGCCAGGGACAACTGATCCCCGATCGCCTGTTCTGGCTGGAAAACGAAGACGAAGCATGACCCAGACCAACTCTCTTAGCGGGCTTTATGCCATTACCGATCCCTGTGCCGGGCAATATGACAGCCTGTATCAACATGTCGAAGCGGCATTGACCGGTGGTACCCGCATCCTGCAATACCGGGATAAAAGCCATGACACACAGCGCCGACAGGAAGAGGCCTCCACCCTGCGCGCGCTCTGCCGACAGCATCACTGCCTGTTCATTATTAATGACGATGTCACACTGGCCGAACAGGTTCATGCCGATGGCGTACACATCGGCAAAGATGACGCCGCATTACAACAGGCCAGGCAGCAGCTAGGCGAACAGGCCATCATCGGTGTCTCCTGTTACAACAACATATCACTGGCCCTGGAGGCAGAAGCCGCCGGGGCGGACTACGTCGCCTTTGGACGCTTCTTTCCCTCGGCCACCAAGCCTGACGCAATACAGGCGGCGCCTGAACTATTAACCCAGGCGAAAACCCGGCTCAACGTGCCAGTAGTTGCCATCGGTGGCATCACACTGGAAAATGGCGGGCAATTAATACAACACGGTGCTGACTCCCTTGCCGTGATTCAAGGGGTATTTGGTCAACCTGACATACAAAAGGCCGCACAACGGTTCACAGCACTATTTGAATAACAGTTTAAATTTGAAAAAAGGGAACAACATGGCTGATTCACACGCATTATTTGAAGCCGCTCAGAAACATATTCCAGGCGGGGTTAACTCACCGGTACGAGCCTTTAACGGTGTCGGTGGTGATCCGATCTTCTTCAAACGTGGTGATGGTGCCTATCTCTGGTCAGAAGATGAGACGAAGTACATCGACTATGTCGCTTCATGGGGACCTGCGATTGTCGGTCACGCCCATCCTAAGGTGATACAGGCCGTACAGGATGCCGCCACCCAGGGGCTATCTTTTGGCGCCCCCACCGTACAGGAAACCCTTATGGCCGATCGCCTGTGCGAGCTGGTGCCATCAATGGACATGGTGCGCATGGTCAGTTCCGGTACCGAGGCAACGATGAGTGCTATACGCCTGGCGCGTGGTTACACCGGTCGCGACAAGCTGGTGAAGTTCGAAGGCTGTTACCATGGCCATGCCGACTCCCTGTTGGTGAAGGCAGGCTCTGGTGCGCTGACCCTGGGTACCCCCAGTTCTCCCGGCGTACCTGCCGACCTGGCCGAGCACACGATCACCCTGGAGTTCAATAACATCGAGCAGGTGAAACAGACCTTCGCCGAGATCGGCGAACAGATCGCCTGCATCATTGTGGAACCCGTTGCCGGTAACATGAACTGTATCCCTCCGCTTCCTGGCTTCCATCAAGCGTTGCGTGAAGTCTGCGATAGCTCCGGGGCTGTATTGATCTTTGACGAGGTGATGACCGGCTTCCGCGTCGCGTTGGGCGGCGCACAGGGCCACTATGGCATCAAACCGGATATGACCACGCTAGGCAAGGTGGTCGGTGGCGGTATGCCGGTAGGAGCCTTTGGTGGCAAGCGTGAAATCATGCAACACCTGGCACCTTTAGGACCGGTCTATCAGGCAGGCACCCTGTCTGGCAACCCTGTCGCCATGGCGGCGGGGCTGGCCAACCTGGAGCTGATCAGCCAACCCGGCTTTTATGATGACATCGCCGCCAAGGTCGAGCGCCTGGTGAGCGGCATCATGGCCAAGGCCAAGGAACACAACATCCCGATGACGGAAAATCATGTCGGCGGAATGTTTGGCCTGTTCTTCTGTAATGATGAACAGGTCAGCCTCTACAGCCAGGTGGTCAACGGC
>JABURU010000286.1 GCA_014762485.1 Gammaproteobacteria bacterium
CATGAATTGAGTAATCAGTTGTTTTATCATTAGGTAATTTCTTTTTTCGCTCTATTTGGCAGCCATATGAATGGTGGTTGCCTCTCAGTTTAACGAAGGTGTCGCAATGAGCAAACATTATGATCTGATCGCTATAGGTGCAGGTAGCGGTGGACTGTCGGTTGCCGAACGTGCAGCAAGCTACGGGGCCAAAACGGCTGTGGTGGAAATGTCCAAGCTAGGTGGAACGTGTGTCAATATTGGCTGTGTCCCGAAAAAGGTGATGTGGTTTGGCGCTAATTTGGCACATGCCCTGCGTGATGCCAGTGGATATGGCTTTGATATCAGTGTTAATGGTTTTGACTGGGGAAAGCTGGTTGAGGCGCGCGAGGGCTATATTAAGGGGATTAACGACTGGTATGTCACCTACCTGGAGGACAATAAGGTAGATTTGATTCGTGGCGAAGCAGGCTTTATCGATGCCAATACCCTTGAAGTGGCAGGTGAACGGTATACTGCCGACCGGATTGTTATCTCTCCAGGAGGTAAGCCCATCGTTCCCGATATTCCCGGTGCCGAGCTGGGCATAACCTCTGATGGCTTTTTCGAGTTAACAGAACAGCCTAAAGAGGTAGTTGTGGTTGGTGCAGGCTATATTGCCGTTGAGCTGGCTGGTGTCATGGCGGCACTAGGTAGTAATGTTAGCCTGTTACTACGCGGTCAGCATTTATTAAAAGAGTTTGATGCGATGTTAGGCGAGTGCCTGATGGATGAAATGATCGATCAGGGCATTAATATTATGCCTAATGTACAGATTGAGGCGGTAGAACAGGCCGAAGATGGTAGCCTGACGCTGAAGTGTGCTAGCGGTATCACTCGTACAGGGGTCGATAAGCTCATCTGGGCAACAGGGCGTCGTCCTTACACCGATAACCTCAACCTGCAGGCAGCCGATGTAGAGGTAGATAGCAAAGGCTTCATACCAACGGATAAGTTTCAGCGTACTAACGTAAAGGGCGTTTACGCCCTGGGCGATGCCACCGGTCGTGCGGCTTTGACGCCTGTGGCGATCGCTGCCGGTCGTCGCCTGGCGGATCGAATCTATAACAATATGACGAATCGTCACCTGGACTACGACAATATCCCTACCGTGGTATTTAGTCATCCCCCCATTGGTACCGTAGGGTTATCGGAAGACGCCGCACGTGACATGCATGGTGATGCGGTAAAAGTATACTCGGCACGCTTCACTGCGATGTATAACGCCTTTACCGAACACAAGACCAAAACCGCGATGAAACTGGTATGTGTGGGAGGCGAGGAAAAGGTCGTCGGTGTACACATAATCGGCCCTGCCTCTGATGAGATGCTGCAAGGCTTTGCGGTGGCGGTGAAGATGGGGGCCACCAAGGCCGATTTTGATAATACCATCGCGATTCATCCAACCAGCTCCGAAGAGCTGGTAACGATGCGATAAAGGCATGGCGATTAGAGGCTTTAACCAGATATCACCGAAAATTGATCCCAGTGCCTATGTTGATGATATGGCACTGGTGATTGGTGATGTCCGTATTGGTTCGAATAGCTCCGTGTGGCCGATGACGGTGGTCCGAGGGGATGTGAATAGCATAACGATCGGTGAGATGAGCAATATCCAGGATGGCTGTGTCTTGCATGTGACCCACAAAAGCGAGCACCGGCCGGAAGGTTATCCGCTCACTATTGGTGATCGTGTCACCATAGGACATAAGGTGATCTTGCACGGTTGCAGGATAGAGGATGAGTGCCTGATCGGTATGGGGGCGACGGTTATGGATAACGTCACCGTCCCAAAACATACAATGATAGGTGCGGGAAGCCTGGTACCACCCGGTAAACAGCTGGAATCGGGTTACCTGTATGTTGGCAGCCCGGTAAAGCGGGTACGTCCTCTAACAGAGGAAGAGAAGGCCTATTTTACCTACTCTGCTGAGCACTATCAGCGCCTGATGCAACAACATCAGTCGGCAGATTAGCCTGTCATCGCCGAACGCAAGTCTTGAATAACTTCTGCGGTATCTGGTCTGACACCTCGCCAGATGGAGAATGATTCCGCCGCTTGTTCGACCAGCATGCCTAATCCATCAATGGATTTTACCGCGCCATGTGCTGTGGCCCAGTTTAAAAATACCGTGGGTTCGGCCCCATACATCATGTCGTAACACCAACCGCCTTCGGCAATGATGTCATCAGGCAATGGTGGTAAATCTCCATGCAGGCTAGCCGAGGTGGCATTGATGATTAAATCGAACTGTTGTCCTGCCAGTTGGTTAAAGCCGCAGCCGGAGATATGGCCCAGATCCTTGAATTCATCCGCCAGGGCCAGGGCACGATCGATCGTACGATTGGCTATGACCAGTTGCCGCGGTTGCTCATCCATGATCGGTGAAATCACTCCACGGGCCGCCCCACCGGCACCGAGGATCAAGATACGCTGTTCGGTAAACCGGCCACGGTGGTTATCGCGTATATCGCGCACCAGGCCAATGCCGTCGGTGTTGTCACCACGAATATGACCGCCTGTAGACAGTATCAGGGTGTTGACGGCGCCAGCACGCCTGGCTCGCTCGGTTAGCTCATCCGCCAGTTCCCACGCATCCTGCTTGAAGGGTACGGTGATATTAAGGCCTTTCCCACCATTGGCCTGAAAATTACCTACGGCTTGTGCCAGGGTACCAGGCTCAACCAGTAGTGCGGTGTATTCGAGAGATTGCCCTGTCTGTTGTGCAAACCGGGTATGAATCTGGGGGGACTTGCTATGAGCAATAGGATTGCCCATGACCGCATAGCGGTCAGGGGCAGGATCAAAATCAAATGGATCAGACATTAGCCGCCAAATATTCCCTTCAGGGTGAAGAAGAAGAAGATAGCGAGGATCGCACCGGCAGGTAGCGTGACGATCCATGACAGGAAGATCGTACGTACGACGTCCATATTTAGGGCGGCAATACCACGTGCCAGGCCTACACCGAGAACCGCTCCCACCAGGGTGTGTGTGGTGGAGATCGGCAGGCCGGTACCGGATGCCAGCACAACGGTAGTGGCGGCGGCCAGGGTAGCGGCAAAGCCACGGCTAGGTGTCAGCTGGGTAATCCCGGTGCCGACGGTCGCAATTACCTTATGTCCATAGGTAAACAGGCCGATAACGATACCCGCGCCACCTAGTAACAGTATCCAGAACGGCATGGCGGATTTTTGTGCAATCTCACCACCGCTATTAACGATACTAACCACGGCGGCCAGAGGACCAACCGCATTCGCGACGTCATTGGAGCCGTGGGCAAAGGCCATCGCCGCGGCGGTAAACATCATTAATATCGCGAAGACTTTTTCTACGTTGGCAAAGTGGTAATCACGATCAGCGGCCGGATCAAATTGCAGCTTGCGAATAAAGAGGATACCAAAGCCCATGGTAATTAAGCCGACTACCGTCGCAATGGAGTAGTTCTCCAGCGTGCTGGTCTCAAGGCCAACATGCTTGAGACCCTTGAGCATGGTTACCAGGGCGATAATAAAGCCAACCATGAAAATAT
>JABURU010000083.1 GCA_014762485.1 Gammaproteobacteria bacterium
CCCTATATTATTTCTTTGCTTTGCCAGAGGGGCGTTGCGATGGCAGGGCAAAAAACTGTCGTGGCGCATTATCCAGCTGACTGTGGTAGGAGATATTCTTTCGTGAGCGCCTTCTCTTCGGCATCATAATTACGTCACTGCGTTTACTAATGTCGATGTCATAGTCCAGTAGCACTTTCTGGTGACGTTGATATACCTCGTCAGACTGGCTGAGCAGTAACTTGCGTACATCATTGCCACGCATCCAGTTATAGGCTGTACGGCGATAGGGGTGGGGGATCTCCATTAACCGCGCCGTAATCTGGCTAATATTGCTGTCAGTGGCTTGTCGGTTCTCTACCACGCAGAATTGTACCGTGTACTGGAAGGCATCCGGCAACGGCTGGGTTAACAGGTACTGCTCCGCCTGGTCGATATCACTAAAGCGGCGGGCCCGTGTGATACGACCAAAGCGATTATCCTCGGTGATAAAGATATCGTGCGAATCATCTTTTATCGCTCTAGGTTGATGGCCATGCTTTCGACTGACACGTATGGCGTAATATTCTTCAAGTTGCATCGTATGGACTCTAGCGGTTTAATCTCAGTGTACCATGGCATGGAGAAGGAAATGGTGAGGCCTGAAGATATACTGGATTTCTGGTTTTCAGAGGAGTGTCGTCGTTGTTGGTTTAATTCCAGTGATGAGCTGGATAAGAAAATAACCATGGAATATGAGTCTGTCTGGCAACAAGCACGAGATGGCGCGCTGGAACAGTGGAAACAAACGGCGCAAGGATGCCTGGCACTGGTCATCATTCTTGATCAGTTTCCGCTCAATATGTATCGCGGTCAGGCCAAGAGCTTTTCTACCGAGGCCGCATCCCGTGAAGTTGCACGGTATGCGTTAGAGAAGGAGTTTGATAAGGCCATCTCTGAGGAGCAAAAACTCTTTCTATTTTTGCCCTTTATGCACAGTGAGGAGCTGGCGGACCAGGAGCGTTCGGTCGAGTTATTTACCCAGGCAGGTATGGAAACTCGTTGGGCGGAACACCATCGAGATATTGTTCGCCGCTATGGACGGTTTCCACACCGAAATGAAGCACTGGGTAGAACAAGTACCGAAGAGGAAACCGCCTATTTAAATTCGGCTGATGCGTTTAAAGGTTAACCTGCCCCGAAGGTATCAATGGTTACGTTCGACGGAGAAGTTCGCCAGAGCAACCATTGCCTCTTTATAGGCTGAGTCGGGTACCACCGCCAGGGCGGCGATAGCCTGATCCGCTTCAGCTCGAGCGGCTTTTGCAGTATAGCTAATGGCATCAGTGCTGCGCACGGCTTCCAGTACCTCATCCAGCTTATCTAATCCACCTTGTTCTATGGCCTCACGTACCAGCGCGGCCTGGGCCTCTGAGCCGTGTTTCATGACGTAGATCAGCGGTAGGGTCGGTTTGCCTTCGGCCAGATCGTCACCGACATTCTTGCCCATCTCTTCACTGCTGGCACTGTAGTCCAGTACATCGTCGATCAGCTGGAAGGCGGTCCCTAGATGCATACCGTATTTGCACATCGCCTCTTCCTGCTCGGCATCAACACCACCGATGATGGCACCTAACTGACAGGCGGCTTCAAACAGTTTGGCGGTCTTGTAGCGGATGACATTGAGATAGCGCTCTTCGGTGGTATCGGCGTCGTGCACGTTCATCAATTGCAGCACTTCGCCTTCGGAGATAATATTGGTGGCGCGGGAGAGGATCTCCATCACACGCATGGAGCCGACATCGACCATCATCTCGAACGAGCGTGAATAGAGGAAATCACCTACCAGTACGCTGGCCTCATTGCCCCACAGGGCATTGGCGGTTTCCTTGCCGCGGCGCAGATCAGAGGCATCGACGACATCATCGTGCAACAGGGTGGCGGTATGGATAAATTCGACAATTGCCGCCAGGTCGATGTGGCGGGACTCCTGGTAGCCCATCGCTCGCGCCGCCAGTACGGCTAGCACCGGGCGTAGACGTTTACCACCGCTGTTAACGATGTAATGACCGATCTGGTTGATGAGGACCACTTCAGAGGCGAGACGCTCAATAATAAGCTGGTCTACGTCTTCCATGTCGTCGTTAATCAGGGTACGAATGTCGTCGATATTCATTTAATATATAGGTTGCCCACCGAAAATAGCCTCGAATGCTAGGGGGCGGCCGGAAAAGTGTCAAGTTCGATAATGCCCCGGCCGCCGAAATAGACGGAATTATGTGAATAGACGTTGACCGATGGGTCTACAGCCGCTAGAATTGCGCGGTTTCAGTACTCAGACATTACGTCGACGGATTTTTGGAGAATACAGCTTATGTACGCGGTAATTAAGACCGGCGGCAAGCAATATCGAGTCAGTGAGGGCCAGACCCTGCGCATCGAGAAGCTGGACGCAGAACAGGGTGCAAACGTAGAGTTTGACCAGGTCCTCATGGTCGCTGATGGCGACAACTTTAAAGTAGGCGCCCCCCTGGTTGCTGGCGGTTCGGTTTCTGCCGAAGTGATCGGTCAAGGTCGTGGCGATAAGGTTAAAATCGTGAAGTTCCGCCGTCGCAAGCACCATCGCAAGCAGATGGGCCACAGACAGTACTTCACTGAAGTTAAAATTACTGGCATCAACGCCGGTTAAAGGATAGAGGAAGCATCCATGGCGCATAAAAAAGCTGGTGGTAGTACTCGTAACGGTCGCGATTCAGAGTCGAAACGTCTTGGCGTTAAGCGCTACGGCGGCGAAGCCGTTCTGGCTGGCAACATTCTGATCCGTCAGCGCGGTACCAAAGTCCACCCAGGTGTGAACGTTGGTTGTGGTAAGGACCATACCCTGTATGCCAAGGCAGACGGTAAGGTGGTCTTCGAGGTCAAGGGGCCTAAGAACCGCAAGACAGTTAGCGTAGTTCCTGCCTAAGCAGGCACTAACAAAGACTGATGAAAAGCCCCGGTTATCGGGGCTTTTTTCGTTTAGCGATCAGGAAATATTCAGATGAAATTCGTAGATGAAGCGAGCATACGGGTACAGGCCGGTAAGGGCGGGAATGGTTGTGTCAGCTTTCGTCGCGAAAAATACATCCCCTTCGGTGGCCCGGATGGTGGCGACGGTGGCGATGGCGGTTCGATTTACCTGGAGGTGGATCCCAACATCAATACCCTGGCCGACTTCCGCTTCCAGCGCAGTTATAAGGCAGAAAATGGCCAGCCCGGTATGGGTAAGAACTGTACCGGTAAGAGTGGTGAAGATATCACCATCAAGGTACCCCCCGGCACCATCGTTTCTGATTTTGACACCGAAGAGGTGATGGGTGATCTGACCGAGCCCGGTGAGCGCCTGAAGGTCGCCCAGGGCGGCTTTCATGGCCTCGGTAATACCCGCTATAAAAGCAGTACGAACCGGGCACCACGCCAGTTCAGCCCCGGTACCGTGGGTGAGGTACGTCAGCTTAAGTTTGAGCTAACGGTGCTGGCCGATGTCGGCCTGCTGGGGCTGCCACATGCCGGCAAGTGGACCTTTATTCGCTCGGTTTAAGCGGCCAAGC
>JABURU010000334.1 GCA_014762485.1 Gammaproteobacteria bacterium
GAGACAGGTGCGGTAAGGGGGCAAACCGTTAGGGAAATGGCCTCCGGGGCACTGAAAAACAGTAGGGCCCAGATTGCTGTCGCCATTAGTGGTATTGCGGGTCCAGGCGGTGGCAGTGATGAAAAACCGGTGGGCACTGTCTGCTTGGCGTGGGCAGATGATTCCACACAACATGTGGAAACGCGTTTATTTTCTGGTGACAGGGACAGGGTTCGGCAACAGGCGGTAGTGGCCGCTTTGCGTAGGTTGATCGAGCTCAGCCGGGATGACGGTGAATAAACGCAGGCTCTTTTTCGCTCTCTGGCCACCTTCTTCGGTGGTAAGAGCCGTCAAACAGACTATAAAGCAACTTTACCCCGAAGGCTTACCAGGAAGCATGGTGAAGCCTGATAATTACCATCTCACTTTACAGTTTCTCGGCCCGGTGAATCAGCAACAGTTTGACTGTGCCTGCCAGCAGGCCGAGCGGGTTCAATTTACGCCTTTTCATTTAACACTGGAACAGAGCGGATATTGGCAAGGCCCGAGGGTCGCCTGGCTGGCGCCAGCAGAGGTACCGGTTGCGCTCGAAACGATGGTTAAGCAGCTACAGGAAGGATTGGCCGACTGTGGTTTTGAGGCCATGCACCCTGCTTACCGGCCCCACCTTACCATCGCGCGCAAGGTTCAATATCTGCAGGCACAATCATGCTCGCCTATATCGTGGCCGGTGGAAGAGTTTGCCCTGGTGGAGTCGCACACCTGGCCAGAAGGTGTGCAATATAAGGTTATCGGTCGTTGGCCTGCCTCCCAGGACTAATTTCTTATCCGCTTATCTCCTACGAGGGCTATGAGTGGCAGGGTGATTTATGGAATAATTACGGCTTCGTGAACAGTTAGCTGTGACAGCACAGGGAAGGGGGGAGCTGTCTAACTTCCACTAGTGAGGGACATATCAATGGATGACAACAAAAAGAAGGCCTTAAGCGCAGCTTTAGGTCAGATCGAGAAGCAGTTTGGTAAAGGCTCGGTCATGCGTATGGGCGATGTCAGCGCCGCGCGTGATATCGAAGCCGTATCGACCGGCTCATTGGGACTGGATGTCGCATTGGGTATTGGAGGTTTACCCAGGGGCCGAGTCGTTGAGATTTACGGTCCTGAATCATCTGGTAAAACAACGCTAACGTTACATGCCATCGCTGAGGCGCAAAAGGCTGGGGGCACTTGTGCCTTCGTGGATGCCGAGCATGCTCTGGATCCTATCTATGCTGCCAAGCTGGGCGTCAATGTCGATGACTTGCTGGTGTCACAGCCTGATACCGGAGAGCAGGCCCTGGAGATCACCGATATGCTGGTACGCTCCAGTGCCGTGGATGTCATTGTGGTGGACTCGGTTGCGGCCCTGACTCCCAAGGCCGAAATTGAAGGTGACATGGGAGATTCCCATGTTGGTTTGCAGGCCCGCCTGATGTCACAGGCGCTGCGTAAACTAACCGCTAATATTAAGCGCTCCAATACGCTGGTGATCTTTATTAACCAGATTCGTATGAAGATTGGCGTGATGTTTGGGAACCCCGAAACCACTACCGGTGGTAATGCTCTGAAGTTCTACTCATCCGTTCGCCTGGATATTCGCCGTACCGGCGCGATTAAGAAAGGCGATGAGGTGATTGGTAACGAAACCAAGGTGAAGGTGGTTAAGAATAAGGTGGCGCCACCATTTAAAGTGGTTCAGTTCGATATCCTGTATGGTGAGGGCATCTCGCGCGAAGGCGAGATCATCGATATGGGCGTGAAACTGGAAATTATTGATAAGTCGGGTGCCTGGTATAGCTATAACGGTGACCGCATTGGCCAGGGTAAGGACAATGTACGTAACTACCTGAAAGAGCACTCTGAGATCGCCCAGGATATAGAAGGGCAGATTCGCGCGCAGCTTATTGGAAGCGTAGAGCCTGTTGCTGAAGAGGCGGCAGAGCCGGTCCCAGAAGAGACAGCAGACGCCTAATTACGCGTGAGCGAGGATAGTCAGCAGATAAGGGCAAAGGCGATTAAGCTACTGGCGGTACGTGAGCATTCGCGCCAGCAGCTTTTTCGCAAACTGTCCGTAAAAGGATATTCGGATGACGATATCCACGCGGTGTTGACGCAGTTGACGGCAGAAAACCTGCAAAGTGATGAGCGCTTTTGTGAGAGCTTTATTAGTTCGCATATTCATCGCGGGCAGGGGCCGGTGCGTATTGCCGCCGAGTTAGGCGAGCACGGTGTGGATGAGTCCCTGGTATCCGAGTATCTCGATTTTTCTGATCCCGTGTGGAAACAGACGGCGCTGGACGTCCAGCGCAAGCGTTTTGCTGCCATGCCGGAGAATTATCAGGAGCGGGCCAAACAGGCGCGCTTCCTGCAGTATAGAGGGTTTACGCCCGAGCAGATTCGCTCGGTGCTGAATTTTGATGACGATTAACCACGGGCTATAACCCGTAAAGTAGTGATAATCAGCAATGAAAAGCGCAGACATACGCAAGGCATTTCTCGAATTTTTCCGTAGCAAGGGTCATGAGGTGGTTCACTCCTCTTCACTGGTACCTCACGATGATCCTACTTTGCTGTTTACCAACGCGGGCATGAACCAGTTCAAGGATGTATTCCTGGGATTCGATAAGCGAGCCTACACCCGTGCTACGACTTCGCAAAAATGTGTGCGTGCCGGTGGCAAGCATAACGATCTGGAGAACGTGGGCTATACCGCTCGTCATCATACCTTCTTCGAGATGCTGGGTAACTTCAGCTTTGGTGACTATTTCAAACAGGATGCCATCAAGTATGCCTGGGAGCTGCTGACCGAGGTGTTCAAGCTGCCCAAAGACAAGCTCTGGATCACCATCTATGAAGAGGACGATGAGGCCTTTGATATCTGGACCAAAAAGATCGGTCTGGCACCTGAGCGCGTGATCCGCATCGGTGATAACAAGGGTGCCCGCTACGCCTCGGATAACTTCTGGATGATGGGGGATACCGGTCCCTGTGGTCCCTGTACCGAGATCTTCTACGATCATGGTGAAGATATTCCCGGTGGCCTGCCTGGTACCCCGGAAGAGGATGGTGACCGCTACATCGAGATCTGGAACAACGTCTTCATGCAGTATAACCGCGATGAAAAGGGTGAGATGCATCCGTTGCCCAAACCGTCTGTAGATACGGGTATGGGCCTGGAACGTATCTCTGCCATCCTGCAGGGGGGGCACTCCAACTATGATATCGATCTGTTCCAGGCCCTGATCAAGGCTGCGGCCCGTGAAACGAATACCCAGAACCTGGATGCCCCTTCCCTGAAGGTGCTAGCGGATCATATCCGTGCCTGCTCCTTCCTGATTTCCGATGGTGTGATACCCGGTAACGAAGGCCGGGGCTATGTACTACGCCGTATTATTCGTCGCGCTATCCGTCATGGCTATAAGCTGGGAGCGCGTAAGGCCTTCTTCCACAAGCTGGTGGTCGCCCTGGTGAAGGACATGGGCGAAGCCTATCCTGAGCTGGCCGAACATCAGCCGCGTGTGACCG
>JABURU010000357.1 GCA_014762485.1 Gammaproteobacteria bacterium
CAGCTCGGCGTCGTTTTCCCATACGCTCTTGCCCCACAGGTCATCTGCAGGTAATAACTGCGCGTTATCATCCTGAATCATCAGGTAAACCGGTTTGTCTGACTCACCTTCAAAGATCACCATATCCCAGCCGGCGTTTTTCAGCTCGGCACCGAAATAACCACCCGAGTTGGAACAGGCGATGGCACCGGTCAGTGGGCCTTTACAGATAACGGAATAGCGACCACCAGTAGAGGCGGCGGTACCGGTCAGGGGACCAGTGGCAAACATCAGCTTGTTATCCGCTGACATTGGATCAACCTTGGCGTCAACCTCTTCAACAAAGTATTTGGTGGCCAAACCACGCTGACCCAGGTACTCCCTGGCCCATTCCATATTCAGGGGCTCAGAGGTACAGCTACCTGCACTCAGATTTACTCGTAAAACTTTTCTTGTCCAAGCCATTTGACTGACTCCTTATATATGTTCGTTAACTCAGCGACAGACTCAGGCTTGTGCCTGGGTATCGGTCCTGGCAGCCCATTGCTGCATACGCTCGTAGCCAGTGTCATTGGCATCGATGAAGGTGATGGCGCCGGTTGGGCAGGCCTTGGCACAAGCCGGATCACCGCCACACAGATCACACTTGGTCACCTTGCCACTAGAGGCGTTGTAGTTAATCGTTCCGAAAGGACAAGAAATAGTACAAACCTTACAACCTACGCACTTGGCTTCGTCGACTTCCTTGGCACCGGTAGCACCATTCACGCCAATCGCATTGGTAGGACAGGCCTGTTGACACCAGGCTTCGGAGCACTGAGTACAGGTATAAGGCACATAACGACCAGCATCATGGAAATGGAACACCTTGATGCGGGACTTGGATGGGTTAAAGCTCCCCTCGTTTTCATATGAACAGGCCATTTCGCATTGCATACAGCCTGTGCACTTCTGGGGATCCAGATGTAGTGCTTTTTGCATATCACACTCCTTTGGTGTCAGTATTTGTTATCTTTTGTAAGAATTTTCTTATTTTTCCTTACAAATCAATTGGTTGTTGTGTAATTGATACTGGCACAGGAACTCACCTTTGCCAACACAAGGTATTTCACCTTTTGAAATCGCAGGTATATCTCCCGTGTTATGAACTTTCAGCGGTCATAGTGTAGAATTGCCGCTCTATTTAATGCGTCTGCTGTATCTGACAATATCTATCTAACTGGAGCATCCATGGAACTCTCTTCTCTCACCGCTATTTCTCCTGTGGACGGCCGCTATGGTCGCGTCACCGAGGACCTGCGTCCTATCTTTAGTGAGTACGGCCTGATCCGACACCGTGTGCTGGTAGAGGTACGCTGGCTGCAGATGTTGTCACAGCATGAAGGCATTCCCGAAGTGGCACTGCTTAGCCCATCGGCGAATAAACTGCTGGATGGCATCGTTGAGAATTTCAGTGAAGAGGATGCCCAGCGCGTTAAAAATATCGAGCGCACTACCAACCATGACGTGAAAGCGGTGGAGTATTTCCTGAAAGAGAAGATCGAAGGTAATGCTGAGCTAGAAAAGGTCAGTGAATTCATTCATTTCGCCTGTACTTCCGAAGACATCAACAACCTTTCTCACGGCCTGATGCTGCGCGAGGCGCGCAGCCAGGTGATCCTGCCGATGATGGACGAGGTAATTGATGCCATCAGCCGCCTGGCCCACGAATACGCCGAGCAGCCGATGCTGTCCCGTACCCATGGCCAGCCCGCTTCACCTTCTACCGTCGGTAAGGAGTTTGCCAACGTCGCCTTCCGCCTGAAGCGCCAGCGTGAGCAACTGATGATGGTGCCTTTGCTCGGCAAGATTAACGGTGCCGTGGGTAACTACAACGCCCACCTGTCCGCCTACCCGGACGTAGATTGGGCCAATACGGCCAACCAGTTTGTTACCAGCCTGGGGCTGGACTGGAATGCCTATACCATCCAGATCGAGCCACACGATTACATCGCCGAGATGTTTGATGCCATAGCCCGTTTTAATACCGTGTTGCTGGACTTCGACCGTGATGTCTGGGGCTATATCTCGATGGGCTTCTTCAAACAGAAAACCATCGCCGGTGAGGTGGGCTCTTCCACTATGCCACATAAAGTTAATCCTATTGACTTCGAGAACTCCGAGGGCAACCTGGGGCTGGCCAATGCCATCTTTGATCACCTGGCTGCCAAGTTACCGGTCTCGCGCTGGCAGCGTGACCTTACCGACTCCACCGTATTGCGTAATCTTGGTGTGGGTGTCGCCCACTCAGTGATGGCCTATAAAGCCAGCCTGAAAGGCATCGGCAAACTGGAACTGAATACCGCCACGCTGGATGCCGATCTGGATAACAATTGGGAAGTACTGGCCGAGCCCATTCAGACCGTGATGCGTCGTTACGGCATCGAAAAGCCGTATGAGAAGCTGAAAGAGCTCACCCGCGGCACCAAGGTCGACAAGGCAACCATGCAGGCCTTTGTTGCCAAGCTGGACATTCCCGATGAGGCCAAACAGCGCCTGATGGAAATGACACCTGGTAGCTACATCGGCAATGCCGTTGAACAGGCGAAGAACATCTAATGCAACTGGTTCTTGGTTCCAGCTCCCCCTTTCGTCGTGAACTACTGGATCGGCTAGGGCTGGACTATATCTGCGATTCCCCTGACATTGACGAAAATCGTCTAGAAGGAGAATCAGCAGAAGAGCTGGTCGTCAGGTTGGCAATCGCCAAGGCGCAAGCCGTGGCCGAGCGCCATCCTGATGCCTTGATCATCGGCTCCGACCAGGTGGCGGTGAACAATGGTGAAATATTGGGAAAACCCGGCACACATAATAAAGCCGTGGACCAATTAACACGGGCCTCTGGAAGTGTTGTCACATTCCATACTGGCCTGTGTTTATATAACAGCGCGTCAGGGGAGTTTCAATCTGATCGCGTGCCGTTTCAGGTGACGTTTCGTCAACTGAGCGAACAACAAATAGAAAATTACCTGCAACGAGAACAACCTTATAACTGTGCCGGTAGCTTTAAATCTGAAGGGCTGGGAATTGCCCTGTTTGAACGCATGGAAGGTAATGATCCCAATGCATTAATTGGTTTACCGTTAATTCGCTTAATCAATATGCTGGATCATTTTGGCGTGGATGTTTTATGAGAGGTGTATTCAATGCCAATAAGGCAACAAATTACGCAAGGTATGGCGTTACAACTGGAGAACAGGCGTGATGCCCTGTTAGCGGGACAGACACATTTGGGCTGGAAACTGGGTTTTAACGACCCGGCGGCACGGGAAAGATGTCAACTGCCCTCTCCCATCGCCGGCTATTTGACCCACTCTACCTTGCTAGCGCAAAACAGTTCGTACCAGGCTGATGAGAATGCTTCCATCCTGCTGGAAGCCGAACTGGCTATACAGATCACACAAGACGTTGATCAGCCCATTGATCAGCATGATGCAGAGGGGCTTATCTCGGCAGTAGCGCCTGCGATCGAACTGGTGGATATGAGTGCCGGAATGGATGAT